>DXYG01000064.1 GCA_019415925.1 Clostridiales bacterium | reverse complement strand
ATTAATAACCACAATAGCGATAAATGAAATCGAAAATTGTGAAATCATAAATAAATTTAAATCAGTAAACAAACTTTGCAGCCAAAATATCGGAAATGTTAAAAAATAACTGTAGAATAAACTTTTATCATATCCTGCGCTAAAAAATAAAGAAGATATATAATCGTCGTTTGTCGCATAAAAAACTCTTCCGCCACTAAATATTAATCCTATTGCTACTGACAATAATGTTAAAATAAACGCGATAAAAATCTTTGAGAATATTATTTTACCTATCTTATTTTCTTTCACATTGATACTCCTTTTTATTATGCGATTTATCTAAATACTTATGTATTTTCAAAAAGATAACCGGTCGAGAAACAGATTAAGTCAATATACTCCTTTGTCAAATACATACTTTTCATTGTAATTCAATCCGTTCCAATATATTGCAATTTCGCTTCCGCCACATAAACCTGATACTAACGAATCGCATTTTGAAACCAAATTAATAGACGACATATACTCTAACATTTTTAAATAATCGTCATTATCTCTATCAAATTGCACCTTTGAAATCATATCGCTGTTTTTATCCGAAAAATACTTTTCATCAAAATAGTTTCGTTTATTTTCCAATACTTTTCCGGGAAATCTTTCTTTAATTGCATCTGCTATTCTTTTTTCTTCAGTAGCAAGATAAATATAATCATAACTGTATTTTTCCAAATACTCATTTAATTTATCAACTAATTCATCAATTTCAGGTTGTTTTGGATGACCTTTTGGTTTTAGTTTAGTATAATCAGTTCCACGTACAACACAACCAATTACTTTCTTATTTTTTATTATTTCATCATATTCTTTATCAAAATATTGTTGCGTAGATTTCTTTGCAACTATTAAGTTTTCAAAAAATCTATGCCAAATTCTAGTCTTTAAATCATCAAATGCGTCACACATTTTAATCTTTACTGCGTATTCTTTGATTGGGCAAATTTTGGTTTTTGTCATATCTATATTATTCAATTCTGTTCTAAAAGGCTGATAAAAATACAACTCCCACAAGTTACACTTTTCTGTATAATAATCGCTGTCAGGAAGGATATCAATAACCGGTTTATATCCGCACTCAAGACACCATATTATTATTGACAGCATATCTTTTAAAAAACAAAAATTACAAATCTTATAATTCCAAATACCTGCCTTAATAACATAGTACTTTTCACTGTTTGCAATTTTTTTAATATAATTATCAAAATCTGTAATAAGCTTTGATTCTTTAAAAAAGCGCTTATAAAGTACGCTATTGACGCAATCACATAACTTAGTATTTTTTAATTTTGGATAGTTTTTAATTAAAAATTTATATGGAAGCAAATTTAAAAATATATTTATTAATCTTTTAATTATACTCATATCTGCACCACCTCACAATTGCTAAATCTTATTAAGCCTGTCACCGTACATTTTGTCATAGTAGTTCTGATATTCTCCCGACACTATGCGTTCCCACCATTCTTTATTGTCGAGATACCATTTTATTGTCTTCTGAATACCGTCAACGAACTTTGTTTCGGGCAGCCAGCCAAGCTCTGCGTGAATCTTTGCAGGGTCAATTGCATAACGCATATCGTGACCCTTTCTGTCGGTAACGTGCACAATCAAATCTTCACTCTTGCCTAAAGCCTTACAAATGATTTTTACAATGTCAATATTCTTCATCTCGTTGTGACCGCCGATATTGTAAACCTCGCCGACCTTGCCGTTGCGGATAATCAAATCAATCGCCTTGCAGTGGTCCTCAACATAGAGCCAGTCACGCACATTTATGCCCTCGCCGTAAACGGGAAGAGGCTTTTCCGCAAGCGCATTTGCAATCATAAGCGGAATGAGCTTCTCGGGGAACTGGTACGGTCCGTAGTTATTTGAGCAACGGCTGATTGTTGTAGGCAAACCGTAGGTTCTGTGATATGCATTTACAAGCAAATCCGCACCTGCCTTTGACGATGAATAAGGACTCGAGGTTTTCAGCGGAGTTGTTTCCGTAAAGAACAAATCAGGACGGTCAAGCGGCAAATCACCGTACACCTCATCGGTTGAAACCTGATGATAGCGCTTTACGCCGTACTCCTTTGACGCATCCATAAGCACCTGTGTGCCGAGAATGTTCGTCTGCAAAAATATTTCGGGATTTTCAATAGAGCGGTCAACGTGGCTTTCAGCCGCAAAGTTGACTACAATATCAAACTTTTCCTCTGCAAAAAGGTCAAACATTGCCTTTCTGTCGCATATGTCAGCCTTTACAAATCTGAAATTATCGTACTCCATAGCCTCCTTGAGCGTTTCAAGGTTGCCTGCATATGTAAGCTTGTCCACGCAGACAATTCTGTCCTCGGGATGCTCTTTAAGCTCAAGATAAACAAAGTTTGCGCCGATAAAGCCTGCGCCGCCTGTTACTAAAATATTCATAATCAAAATGCCCCATTATGTATCAGTATCTTAATTTCCCGTCAGCAACCGCTTTAAGGTGCTTTCCGTACGGACTTTTACCGTATTTTTCTGCGCTGTCAATAAGCTTTTCGTTTGAAATCCAGCCGTTTTTATAGGCTATTTCCTCGGGTGCAGAAATTTTAATGCCCTGCCTTTGCTCAATCATTCTGACAAAATCGGCTGCATCAACAAGGCTGTCCATTGTACCCGTGTCAAGCCACGCAAAACCTCTGCCAAGCAACTGAACATCAAGCTTGCCTTCGTTCAGATACATTTCATTCAGCGTTGTAATCTCCAGCTCGCCTCTTGCAGAGGGTTTGACGTTTTCAGCCATTTCGGCAACTCCCGAAGGATAAAAATACAGACCCGTAATTGCATAATTTGATTTTGGATTCTCAGGCTTTTCCTCAACGGAAATAACCTTTCCCGACTCGTCGAACTCAACAACACCAAAACGCTCAGGGTCATTCACATAATAACCGAAAACCGTAGCACGGTTATTTTCTTCGGCATTTTTTACCGTTTCTCTCAGTGAACGTCCGAAACCGTTGCCGTAAAAAATATTGTCGCCGAGCACCATAGCGCAGGCATCATCTCCGATAAACTCCTTGCCGATAATGAACGCCTGAGCAAGTCCGTCGGGTGAAGGCTGAACCTTGTAGGAAAGATTAACCCCAAACTGTTCGCCGCTTCCGAGCAGTTGTTCAAATCTCGGGGTATCCGACGGAGTTGAAATTATTAAAATATCCTTAATACCCGCAAGCATAAGCGTTGACAGCGGATAATAAATCATCGGCTTGTCATACACCGGCAAAAGCTGTTTTGAAGTCACCATAGTCAGCGGATAAAGCCTTGTACCTGCTCCGCCTGCTAAAATTATGCCTTTCATAAATTCACCCCTAAAGCAGCTAAATTAATCTTCTTTTATAATCTTATCAATCATTTCCCTGACTGCACCGTGACCGCCTATATTTTTACAGACATAATCAACACATTGTTTTACTTCTTCCATTGCGTCGGCAGGACAAGCTGAAAATCCGCATACACTCATACATTCCATATCATTGACATCATCGCCGATATATGCAACATGTTCAAGAGTTATACCGTATTTTTCGGTAAGTATCTTCAAAACATCAAGCTTATTTGACACTCCCTGATACACTTCTCTAATCTTTAAATCCTTTGCTCTGCCCTCAACAATTTTTGAGCTTTTGCCCGTAATTATTGCCGTAATTATGCCGTATTGCTCACACTTAATGAGTCTGTAACCGTCACGGACATCAAAAGCCTTAAACACTTCACCGTCATTGCCGTAATAAATCTTGCCGTCGGTAAGTGTTCCGTCAACATCCATAACAAGCATTTTTATATTTCTCATATTATTATACCGACACCCGTAATATCATTTATTCTTATTGTACCTGCTAATTTTCCGTTCTCAATAACAGGAAGAGCAGAAATATTTTTTTCGCTCATAATCTTTAATGCTTCAACAGCTAAAGCATCAGGAGAAATCACTATAGGATCAGTTACCATATAGTCGTCAATTTGTGCATTGTAAACGTCAATTCCTCTTGACAATGCTCTTCTTAAATCTCCGTCAGTAAAAACTCCGCATAGCTTGCTATCATCAACAACATTAACTATTCCCAATGCTTTCTTACTCATCTCAACAATAGAGTCCTTCAGGCTTGTACCTAATGTAACAACTGAATTTTCTTCATTTGATTTCATCAAATCGCTTACCTTTGTAACAAGCTTTTTGCCGAGTGAACCGGCAGGATGAAACAGTGCAAAATTAGTTTCGTTAAAGCCGTAGATTTTAGAAGCGCATACGGCAAGTGCGTCACCGAACGCAAGCGCAACAGTAGTGCTGGAAGTAGGCGCAAGGTTCATCGCACAAGCCTCTTTGAACGGAGGAAATACAAATGAATAATCGCTGTTTGCAATAAGTGTACTGTCTGCATTTCCCGATATTCCAACCAGCTTTGCACCTATAAGTTTAAGGCTGGGAATAAGTCTTGTAACCTCTTCACTTTCGCCCGAAAATGAAATTGCAATTACAATATCATCACTCTGTACCATTCCTAAGTCTCCGTGCTGTGCCTCAGCAGGATGCAAAAAGAATGACGGAGTACCCAGACTTGCCATAGTTGCCGCAATCTTTGTTCCGATATGCCCCGGCTTGCCCATACCTGTAATTACAACCTTTCCCTTGCAATCACAAATAAGCTTTACAATTTCAACAAATCGGTCGTCAAGCGCATTTTTCACTATTTCCATAGCCGCTATTTCAGTATCAAACAGCTTTTTTCCCTCTTCAATAATATTTATCTCTTTCAAAGTCAGTTCACCGCCTCATACACCTTAATGAGCTTTTTAAGCATAGCTTCCATTTCATCAAGAACAACCATATTAGGTCCGTCCGACCATGCCTCATCGGGACTCGGGTGGGTTTCCATAAATAATCCGTCAACACCAACAGCTATCGCCGCTTTAGCGAGATATTCTACATATTCTCTGTTGCCGCCCGTAGATGTTCCCTTTCCGCCCGGCTTCTGAACAGAATGTGTGGCGTCAAAGATAACAGGATAACCGAATTTTTTCATTTCAACAAGTCCGGTCATATCAACAACAAGATTATTGTAACCAAAGCTTGTACCTCTTTCGCAAAGCATAATATTGCTGTTGCCGCTCTGCTCAACCTTCTGTGCGCAGTTAGCCATATCCCAAGGAGCAAGGAACTGAGCTTTTTTAATGTTTATACATTTTCCTGTCTTTGCCGCTGCAACAAGTAAATCAGTCTGTCTGCAAAGGAACGCAGGAATCTGCACAATATCGCAGATTTTGCCCACAGGCTCTGCCTGCCACGGCTCGTGAATATCGGTAGCAACAGGTAAATCAAAGGATGTCTTTACCTTTTCAAGAATTTTCAAGCCCTCTTCAATACCCGGACCTCTTTTTCCGTTAATCGACGTTCTGTTTGCTTTATCAAAAGAAGCCTTGAACGTATAAGGAATACCGAGCTTATCGGTAACAGACTTCATCTTTTCTGCAATAGACATAACCATTTCTTCGGACTCGATTACACACGGTCCTGCAATTAATTTAAACACAATGAATCCCCCTTATTTTAGAGATTTTCAGCTTCTTCTTTAAGCAAAAGCTTTACCTTTTCCAAGTCCTTCGGAGTGTCAACAGACAGCGACTTGCAGTGGCAGTTTATATAGTAGCAGTCCTTTCTGTTTTCGATGAAACGGAAAGAATCATTCTCTTCGATTTTCTCAATTTCTCCTCTCGGAGTATCGTGATAAAACTGCAAGGCTTTCTTTGTAAAAGTACCCACACCCACAAATTTGTGATATGTATAATTCATAGCACCCTTCGGGAACGGAATCGGCGCTCTTGAAATAAAGAGAACAATACCGTCCTTATTTGTAACAATTTTCAGGTTTGCAGGGTCAACAACCTCAACAGGGTCAGTAAAATCAGTCATAAGGTTTGACACATAAAATTCATCGGGATTTATGTTGTCCGGAATACACATTTTAATTGTTTCTGCCGAAAGAGTAGGTTCGTCACCGTTCACCATACAGTACAAATCGGCGTCAACCTTAGTCATAACCTCATAAAGACGTTCTGTTGCGGTATCATGGTCTTTAGATGTCATTATAACTTTAGCCCCGAAGCCCTCGCAAACGGCTTTGATTTCCTCCGAATCTGTAGCAACATAAACCTCGTCAAACAAATCAACTTCTTTGGAATGCTTATGTACCCACCAAATCATCGGGTGACCGTTAATATCGGCAAGCGGCTTATTGCCAAAACGTGTTGAACCGCCCCTTGCAGGAATCATACCAATTATTTTCATATTAATTACCTCTTTTCAACTTTTTAACAACTTTTATAACAGGTTGTCTGAATATATCCTTCTCATAATCATTCATTACAAAAAGCCAGTTAACAATACAATAAATCAACGCATATATCAATATTCCGATGATTAATATAAGGAAATTATAAAAATCAACAAATTGAGAAACAATAAGCGTCACTACACACATTAAAATCGGAATAAGATAAATTTTACCGACTTCTTTCCAGAATCTAACTATATTTAGTCCTGTTTTAAAATGATAATACCAGTTCATTATTATGCCCTGTCCGATTATCAATGCCACACCGGTCATTAAAGCAGCTCCGACAATACCCATAACCTGCATCAAAAACCATGTTCCGATAACATTAGCAATTGCTATACCAAGATATACCAAGGATCTGAAACGATGCTTATTCTGAGCAACAATAACATTCAAGCATATACTTTGTACCAAAGGAATCATATTTGGAATCATCATCAAAATAGCAACCCAGTATGCCTCTTCATAACCTTCTCCAACGTAAAATTGAATGAACGGTTGTCCAAAACATATGAATCCCGTTACTATTAACGTTATTATGTAACATTGTAGCCTTCCGATTCTTATTGCTAAATCCGTAAGTTCTTCATTAGACGCACCCTGAAATACCATTTTATTAGTTTTAGGTGCCAGCAAACTTGAAATACCTGTAGTCAGGCTAAATACTATACCGTTAAAAACCCCTCCCACATTATAAACAGCAACACCTACTGTTGCCAAAGCCGGAATTGCACCTATCATTACTGTATCAGTAGCATTATAAAGCTGTCCTACAACATTCGCAACAAATATCCAAAAAGAGAATGTCATAATTTCATTAATTATATTTTTAGGCATACCCTTAAAAATCGGCTTAATACTAAGTGCTTTCCTCATATATACATAATAGCATATTCTGATTACAAGGCTTAGTACAAGACTTGATATTACCATGCCTATTGAAGCAAAGCCAAAAAATAAAACTACTATATTTAAAACAGGCATAACACAGGTAGACATTATGTTCATTGCCTGTAAAAAAACAAACCGCTCGTGTGATGTAACTACAGAAACATCTGGTGTCATAAGAAAACTCAGCGCCATATTACATACAAGTATGAACACTAAAATTTTCATTTTTAATAATTCTGAATCAGTTAACGAATTACTATACCAAATACCTAATGATAAAGCCAAAATTATTCCAACCACAAAAGCTATCATCGAAATAACCTGAAAAATTCTCGTAAAAAGTCCAAGAATTTTCTCTTCGGCTTCTTTTCCTTCTTCTTCACGAGCTTTAATCAGATATCTCGTTATGGCCGAACCTAATCCAAGTGAAATCAACGACAAATAACTTGTCACATTACTCGCAAGCTTATACAAACCATACTCACTTTGACCGAGTAAAGACAACATAATCGGTGTATAGAAAACCGGTATTAAATTTCCTAAAATCAAATTAACATAATTTAGAATTATTCCTATTTTTAATTGATTTTTTTCTTTTTTCATATAATTATCCTTAATTATTTTAGCAAATCGTCAAAATTGACTCTTGGAAATACTTCTAATTTTCCGCCTCGAGTAGCATTATAAACTTCAATTCCATTTGCATCACAATTTTTTTTCATTTTCAGAAAAGTTCTTGTGCTTGCGTCAAGATTCGGAATATACAATTCGTCCTTATCTGCATTATAAGCATCGGTAAAATAATCCTTCGCATTTTCATCTCTGATTATCTCACCTTTATCGTTTTTCACCACGCTGAAGCTGTGATCAACACCTATTAAATAAATCTTCTTAAAGCCCATATATGCAGCTAACTGGGCGGCTGTGTACGCCACAGTGTTTGAATTTTCCACAATATTTGCAAATTCTCCAAAGGGAATCGAAGCATCTGCCTGCATATTAAAATATAAAGCGTCCTTGATATTTATCCCGAAATAATATTTCAATTGTAACGGAATAAACTTATAAGGTAAATCCATTCCGCTAACTTCATTTACGCAATTTTTAAGCATTTTTTCGTCCTGTGAAATGTAGTAGGTAGGTCGCCAATCTGTATTATCAAACATTAAGAAAATACGATTAAATCCAAAGGTCGGTATGTTATTTTTATGTAACACTTCCAAATCGTCCGGACTTAGGCTCGGTCCGTTTCCGACAATAAAGCAAGATTCACCGTCGTGCTTATTCCTAAATTTTCTCAGTACCGTTGAATATTTACTTTTACTAAAGTGCTTTATCACATATGTCTGATAATGTGCTTCAATAGATTTTATTGGATGCATTTTTTCACTTCCGCAATAACTTATTTTTAATATTTAATGATATATCAGCCAACTTTACAAAAATATATTTTTTCGAATTGTACGCAAATCTGTACATCGGATGTATAGAAGCCTCCATTTTTTTCATACTTTCCTGAAAATCATTGCTATTTAATATTTCATTATTATACTTGAGCTTTTTTCGAAATGACTCTTTATTTTTTTTATTAAATGTGTTTCTCAAAACATTCTCAAGTCTGAAAAAAAATGAGCTGTACATCTTGGAAATCTGAACACCAGATAAACTCCATTTTTGAGCATACTTTTCTATTTCTGAATTTAATCTTCTGTAAATTTCAAGAAGATTCGGATAGTATTTATTATCAAGCGATTCTTTTCCGTCACGAATATAATTATAAAGAGGCTTGTTAATAACAACTATTTTTCCCTCGCTACAATCCAGATACTCAAAATTGAACAACAAATCTTCACCTAATGATAAATCATCAGGAAATTTTATTTTATTATTAATAATAATCCCTTTATCAAAAAGTTTGTTACACGGAGATGCTTCAAGCCATTTTTCATGAAGTAACATTATATCTTCTAAACTATAGCAGGAAAATTTAGTATTATTTTCAGCAATTACATCTTTGTTGTTTTTTCCATTATAATCCTCAACGGTCTGAAAACCGCACCACACACTGTCATAATCAGGAAATTTTTTCTTTGTTTCAATCAATATTTCAAGATAATCCTTTTCAAGATAATCATCACTGTCAACAAAGCATATATATTCTCCCTGTGCAGCTTCAATTCCTGCATTTCTTGCGCTTGAAACACCGCCGTTTTGTTTGTGGATTACTTTTACTCTAGTATCCTTTTCTGCATACTTATCGCAAATTTTCCCACTGTTATCTGTCGAACCGTCATTGACAAGTAAAATCTCAAAATCCACAAAAGATTGATTAAGTATACTGTCAATACAATAATGCAAAAATTTTTCTGCATTATATACCGGTACTATAACACTAATTAAAGGCACTTTATCGCTTCTTTCAAATTATTTACACAATATATCAGCTATTCTCTTGCACGCAAAGCCGTCACCATATGGATTTGATGCCTTGCTCATTTTTTCGTATTCTGTATTATCGGTCAAAAGCTTTTTAAACTCACTATAAATAACGTCCTCATCAGTACCTACTAGTTTGAGTGTTCCCGCTTTGATGCCCTCGGGTCGCTCAGTTGTATCTCTCATAACAAGAACAGGCTTTCCAAGTGACGGAGCCTCCTCCTGAATACCGCCGCTGTCTGTTAAGATAAGATAACTTCTTGCTAAAAAGTTGTGGAAATCAAGCACATCAAGCGGTTCTATAATATGAATTCGGTCATCATTTCCAAGCTCTTCATCTGCCGCTTTCCTCACAACGGGATTCATATGTATTGGATAAATTACCTTTACATCAGGGTTTTCGTCTACTATTCTGCGAATTGCACGAAACATATGATGCATTGGCTCACCGAGATTTTCACGTCTGTGCGCTGTAAGCATAATAAGTCTGCTGTCCTTTGCCCATTCAAGTTCAGGATGCTTGTAATCATCTCTGACAGTAGTTTTCAAAGCATCAATAGCGGTATTGCCCGTAACATAAATGTTGTCGGGATTTTTGCCCTCTCTTATGAGATTCTCTTTTGACATCTCCGTCGGTGCAAAATTATACTTTGCCACAATTCCGACAGCCTGTCTGTTAAATTCCTCAGGATAAGGAGAATAAATATTATATGTACGCAAGCCTGCCTCAACATGACCGACAGGAATCTGAAGGTAGAAACACGCCAACGCTGTAACAAACGTAGTGGAAGTATCACCGTGTACAAGCACAACATCCGGCTTTTCGGATTCAAGAATTTCTCTGATTCTATTTAAGATATTTGTTGTAATATCAAACAAGGTCTGCTTGTCCTTCATTATTGATAAATCGTAATCAGGCTCAACTCCGAAAATTTCGAGTACTTGGTCAAGCATCTGACGATGCTGACCTGTGACGCAAACCTTAGTTATAATATTTTTTCTCGACTTTAGCTCGTTTACAAGAGGGCACATCTTAATTGCTTCAGGTCGAGTTCCGAACACCAGCATAACTTTTTTCATAATTACAATCCAATCTTTAATAAGTTCCGCAATTTACACGTAGCAGCAGGCATACATACAAACATATGCATCCACAACTTCTGCTTTCCTGCCAGATTCTCAAAAACATTACCGTTTTTTTTGTAACCAATCCTGTTTTCTATATTCCTTATCACTTCTTTATCGGTACCTGCAATTAGAGCAAGCTGTAAATGGTACATACAACTGCCTATATATACACTAATTGCATTATTATACAGCTTCGGAAATTTATCCTTTGTATATTCACATCTTAATTCCATAGCATCCAAGGCATCAAGCCTTTTGGCAGAATATTTTTCTCCCATTATACTTTCCGAACGCTGAACGTAAAAATAATATGAATTTTTTTCTATTGAAATCCGTTTTGATTCGCCAATAACCTTGTATGACCAGAAAACATCTTCGTGATACTTACCCTTATCAAACAGTATATTTTTTATCAGATCAGTTTTGTATAGCTTATTCCACACATGCTGTTTAAGCTTTCCGTCATTAATAAGCTCTTTAATTGCTTGTTCTGTATTTAAAACGCAATTCTCGCTGACGGTTGCATTTCTGATTTCGACACCGTCCTCATCAACCCATAACACACCGGAAGAAACCAAATCGCTGTTATCCTCAATCATACGATTGTACATATCTTCGATCATTTCCGATTTAATCCAATCATCGGAATCAATAAACGAGATATACTCACCTCTTGCAACTTTCATTCCTGCGTTTCTTGCGTCAGACAAACCACCGTTTTCTTTATGCATAACCTTTATTCTGCTGTCCTGCTTAGCATATTCATCACAAATTTTCGGACAGTTGTCCGGCGAACCGTCGTCAACAAGAATAATTTCAAGATTTTTATATGTCTGGTTTATCAAACTGTCCACACATTTCCTTAAATATTTTTCGACATTATAGATTGGGACAATAACACTAATTAATTCTTTCAAAATTATTCTACCTCTAATAGTTTTTCTGCTATTTTAGCAGGCGAAAAAGCGTCTAACGGCAAATTATTTATACCAGAAAAATCTCCTCTTTCAAATAAATCTACTGTTTTCTCAATAGATTCTTCGGTATTTTCACAGAAAATAAAACGATTATACTGCGAAAAAAAGTCTTTCAAAATTAATTTTTCTTCATCTGTGCCATCTAAAATAACAATAACATACTTATTTGTTGCCGCATACTGATAAATCTTGCCTGGAATTTGTCCACCGCCTTTATTCATCAGACACACCAACACATCTGTTTTTGCCTCGTGACTCTTTAACTCCTCAAGCGGAAGCCTTGGGTTTACAGTAATATTATTATTACTTTCAAGCAACCCGTACGGAGAACCGCAAATATCAAAATATAAATTTTTCTTAACAGCTACGTTATAAAAAGGTGTTAAATCTCTATAGCAAGGCGGATAATCACCAAAGTATCCATAGTTAAAGCCCTGCTTCTTACTCTTTGTTTTTTCAGATCGATCCTGATAATAAGAAGGCAAAGGAAGCCATCTCATATATTTTTTTGAATCAGGGAAATTATCCTGATGCGTTTTCAGAGTAATAGGACTTACATATAAAATATCCTTGCAGGCATCAAGTAGTTTTTTCTCTGCCTTATAGCTTCTTTTAAGAACTCGTGCAGAAGAACTTTTGTGAAAAGCAGGATCAAACGTCCATGGATCTTCCCAAATCTGAATCCAATGCTTGGTTTTTATATGTTTTTTTTCAATAAGTCTTTTTGCAACCAAATGGCTTGTCATTGGATATGACAGTGATACCACCATATCGTACTCATTGTCTGATTTGAATTTTTTTGCCCGCCAATACCATGATATTGAAGGATTATATATTCCGTAAGCAGACCAAAAAAGTTTTTTACCAATATTAAGGATTCGGGTTTTAATAGAGATACTGTTTTGTGTATTATCAGATTTTCCGGTTGTTTTTTCAACATTCACCTGATTTTCTTTTTGTCTGGCTGACAACTTTTCATATAGTGAAATACCGTTATATGTATAGATATTCCTTAACCTTGAAAAAAAGTCAGAATCCGAATATCTTTTTTCCGGGCTGTCGGAATATGTCAGTAAATCAACATCGTTACCTAACTGTATCATTCCGTCAATATATGCCATATGACAAAGATTTGCTGATGAATTATTTAACAAACAACATCCGGCAATTACAAGAATATTCATATTTTCTCCTATCATACATAACTGCTTGCAAGCTTCCATAGCTCAATATCATTTCTGTCAAATGCTATTTCAATCTGTCTTAACATATACGGAAGCTTAACCTTTTCTTTTGGTTTATACTCAAAATAAATCTCTCTTGCAAGAACAAAAAGAGCAGTAAAAGTTCTTTCGTCAAGATTTTTAAAATTTGAATAATAGAAAGAGCTTAAATGCTTTAAAATCAATGTGTATAGAATATTATCCTTCTTTAATCCTATAACACTGTAATGATTCAAAATATCTTTAAGCAACCAGTAAAAATCAATTGACTTAACATTATTTCCCGCACCCTGTGTATGAGAAAAATTCTTTTCAAACCATTTATACTCATAAACAACTTCAGGCAAATAAGAAAAGCTCTTACACTGTGTGAAAATTAAGAATTGTATTATGGTATCCTCATACCAATATCCAGGGAAAAATCTGACATTATTCCAAAGCTCTCTTTTATAAACCTTTCCCCAAGGCAATCCTGCGTAATTCATAATTCGGTCATTATTTTTATAACCGGACAAATTTCGCTGAGGATACACATTCGGAACTACCTCATAAACCTTTCCTTGTCTTTCTTTTACAAGGTTATGAGCAGCCATTACAATATCACAGTTTTTTGAATATGCTTCCGATATCAAAATTTCGATAATATTATCGTGCACCGTATCGTCACAGTCAATGAACATTATGTACTTTCCGCTTGCGTTATTTATGCCCGTATTTCTTGCCGCACCGATTCCGCCGTTCTGCTGAAAAATAAGCTTAACCTTCGGATGATTTTCATATTTTTTTAAAATATCACGAGCACTGTCGGTTGAGCCGTCATCTACAAAGATAACCTCGTAATTATATGTTGTTTTCTGATTAAGAATTGACTTTATATTATCTTCAAGAATATCTGCATGATTATAAACAGGAATAATTACTGACAAATCTAAACTATTATCTATTTCAGTATTTATATATTCAGGTTTTGAATCAGGCTTTGGATAAACCTCATCTATAATTTTATGCGCCTCTTCAGCGGTCATATCAATAATATTCGATTTTGTCATAAGCTTTGCAAGCTTATATTTAATGCAATAAAGAAAATATGCCAAATTCGATAACAACGCACAAAATGTTTCGTTATGGAATACTTTATAAAATCTGAAATAAAAACCGTGTTTCATAAATCATAGCCTCGTAAACATTTCTTCAACAGCCATAACTGTCTTTTCTGTACTGAATTCTTTTCCTCTCTCTTTGGCACGCTCTGCGTAATCCTCAAGCATACCGGGAGTTGTAAGCATTTTCTTTATGCCCTCATACAAAGCGTCCTCGTTATTTTCTGTAACGATTCCGTACTCGTTATTCTCACCTAGCATTTCTTTCATACCCGAAACATCGACCGTTACAACAGGCACTCCTAAAATTAATGACTCTGTTGCCGCCGTGCTAAATCCTTCAGCAGTAGATGCACAGGTAAACAAATTACATCTCTTTATATATTTGTATGGATTTGCGTGATAACCTAACAACAGAAACAAATCTTCAAGACTGTTTGCCCGAGCTAATTCCTCCAAATTTCTTTTTTCAGATCCTGTACCTAAAACATAAAACTTTGTCTTGAGCCCTTCATCTGCAAGCTTTTTTTGAATTCTTATTAACCTGTCAAATCCTTTGACTTTCTTTAACGAACCAACGGCACAAATTTTTATTTCTTCATTGTCAAATAGTTCGTCTTTAACCTGTTCTTTTGACTTTTCTATAATTTGACTCGTCTCATTTGTATTATAAAGCACATCAACATTTTTTATATTATGATAGATACTTATAAAATCTTTTTTTACATATTCCGAGACACATATTATTTTATCGAATTTTTCATAACATTTTTTTGATTCCTCAAAATTACGAAAACAAATTGAAGCAGTATTCTCAGTATGCTGTTCTACATGAATCCAGCAAACCAGCTTTGTTTTATCATTGTTACAACCACTAACAATTCTTGCAGCCGTTCCCTCAAGATATGAAACAATAATGTCATAATCATCTTTAATAAATTTTTTAAACAGGTGTTGAGGCGAAAAAAGCTTAAATATAAAGTGATTTCCTTTAAAAGGCTTTTTGTAGCAAGTAATTAATCTTATGTCACTATTCAAAAACTGTTCATTTACTCCATTGCCAAATAACGTCATTACAGTAATGCTATACTTGCTCTTGTCCATATTATTGACAAGATTAACCAAAACTTTTTCTGCGCCACCCACAGATAAATTTGGGATAAAGAATAAAATTTTAATCATAAATAATCTTCCTAAATCAACGTAATTAATGCATTTATACTATATTAGAAATATCCATAGTATATCAC
>DXYG01000063.1 GCA_019415925.1 Clostridiales bacterium | reverse complement strand
TTATTATCAAGATTCCAATTGATAATAATTAATAATTTTGTTATAGTAATAGTGAAAGCAGATTTAAAATTAAAGTGAGGTCTTATAGTATGGATTTTTATAAACGAGCATTGGAGCTAAACGATGAAACTATTGCTCACCGCCGATTTTTTCACAAGAACGCTGAAACAGGACTTAATATGCCCGTTGCAGTTGAGTACGTTATGAAGAAGCTTACCGAATTCGGACTTAAACCGAAAAAATGTGGTTACGGAGTGTCTGCGCTTTTGGGCAAGGGTGAAAAAACTCTGCTGTTGCGTGCAGATATGGACGCACTGCCTATGCCCGAAGAAAGCGGTGAAGAATTCGCCTGCCCTACGGGAGAACAAGCTCATGCCTGCGGACACGATTTTCACGCAGCTATGCTGCTTACAGCCGCAAAAATTCTTAAAGAAAATGAAGACAAGCTTAGCGGTAAGATAAAGTTTATGTTTCAGCCTGCCGAAGAAACCTTTGAGGGCAGCAAAAATATGATTGAAAACGGAATTCTTGAAAATCCCAAGCCTGACGCCGCACTCGCTTTTCACGTTGCACCGGGCAAGCTGCCCATCGGACTTTTTATGTACAACAGCGGCGGCGTTATGATGTCATCAGTTGACGGCTTTAGAATTACAGTAACAGGCAAAGGCGGTCACGGAGCATATCCGAATCTCACAGTTGACCCGATTCATACTGCTGTGCAGATTTATACTGCACTTGAAGGACTTATAGCCAGAAACTCAAATCCCGAAAAGAACTGCGTCCTTACTGTTGGAAAATTTCAAAGCGGAAATGCCGCTAATATCATTCCCGATACAGCTGTTCTTGAAGGCACTCTGCGCACAAACGACAAGCACGAAAGAGAATTGCTCGTTGGCAAAATCAGAGAAGCTGCAAACGGAATTGCTGAAATTAACGGCGCAAAAGCTGATATAACTCCGCTTTCCGAGGTTCCTCCCCTTATTTGCGACAGCAAATTCACTGAGCAAATTGCTGGCTTTATGCAGGAAATGAACATTCCCGGAATGACTCCTTATCCAAATATGCAGGCAAATGCATCAGAGGACTTTGCTGTTATTGCAGAAAAAATACCGTCTGCTTTCATCTATCTTTCGGCAGGATTTCCTGATGAGCGTGGTGCATATTCTGCACACAATCCAAAAGTGCGCTTTAATGAAGAAGTCTGCCCTATCGGTGCTTCTGCCCTTACACATTGTGCTGTGCGCTGGCTTGAAGAAAATAACTAACATTATTTTAATTCTATTTCAGAATATTTATCACTCAATCTGCTGACAGTAACGAAAAACAGGAATAAGCATACTATAAATTGAACGACAAATCAGCAGGTGATTAAATGGCATTTGATACAAGAGAGCTTTTTGCGAGACTTCTGAAGTGCGAAGCGGGCGGTGAAGGTGACGACGGCATGAGAGCTGTTGCATCAGTCATAATAAACAGAGCCAATGCAACTGAAGGCGAATTTGCCAGAGTGAGCAACGGCGGTGATGTCAGAGCAATTATTGAACAGCCAAATCAGTTTACCTGCCTGAAAACCTCGATTGGCGGAGCATACAATTCGCAGAACATTTACAATATGGTTCCGGAAGATATACACTATGAAATTGCTGACTGGGCACTTGCAGGAAACACTTCAAGCTCTGTCGGAGATTCACTGTTTTATTTTAACCCGTTCTCTGCAACGTGTCCGAACTATTTTCCGTCAAATATCGGGGTTATTTATAACCGTATCGGCGACCACTGCTTCTACTCTCCTACTCAAGCTTATTCCAAAACATAAGGGTGATAATAATGGCAAATCAGAATACAGGCAACAATATGATGCAGACTAATAGTATAATTCCTAATGAAGCTTTTAATACAACGCTGAATCAGGGACTCAATCCCGGAGATTATTATGGTTTTCCGTCAGGCAGCTGCACTCAACAGGGTTGTGTGCCTAATGTTGTAAATCAGGAAAAGTATATGATTCCCTCTGTTGAGCAGATTGCGGCTTATCATAATCAGCAAATCGGCAGAACAGGCGCTTCATCACCGACTACAGCAAGCGGCACAACTACACAGCAAGGTATGCAGGAAAACGCAAGCAGTAATCAGAATGCTATGCCCTCAACTCCTGCAACTACCTTTGACTACGGCGCAACAATTCTGCAACCTCTTGAAAGCAACCTTATGGACGGAATTACCGATATACAGCATCCGTATCCCGTTACTGCTGAAAGTCTGCAATATTTAAACGGATTTTTGCGCACTCAGATTGGCAGACGAGTTTCTATTGATTTTCTTGTCGGCTCAAATACAATAGTTACAAAATCCGGATTTTTACTGGGCGTAGCCTCAAACTATATCCTGATTAATGAGCTTGACACAAACGACTTGACAACCTGCGATTTTTACAATATCAAATTTATAAGATTCTATTATTAAAAGTTTTTGTATGCAAAAATCCCGCCACAAACGTGACGGGATTTGATTATTCTATAACAAAATTATTTTACCATGCTTGCAACTTCTGCTGCAAAATCGTCCTGTCTCTTCTCAATGCCTTCGCCCTTTTCAAAACGAACGAACTTTTTGATTTCGATAGAACCGCCGAGAGCCTTAGCTGTGTTCTGTGTGTACTGCTTGATTGACTGCTTGTTGTCCTTAACGAACTCCTGATCTACAAGGCAGTTTTCCTTGTAGAATTTGCCAATCTTACCCATTACAATCTTATCAGCAATTGCTTCGGGCTTACCCTCGTTGATTACCTGCTGGCGCATAACTTCTTTTTCATGCTCAATAACATCAGCAGGAACATCTTTCTCTGTGAGGTACTGTGTATTAAGAGCTGCAATCTGCATTGCAACGTCCTTGCCGTATGCAACAAACTCGGGCTTTGAAGCGAGGTCTGTATCAAAGTTTACAAGAACGCCGATTTTACCGCCAGCGTGTACATAAGCAACGCAAGCACCTTCCATACGCTCAAAACGACGAATCTGAATGTTCTCGCCGATTGTAAGAACCTTCTCCTGTAAAAGCTCAGCAACAGTCTGTGTTGTGCCTTCTGCCTGAAGAGCAAGAAGAGCCTCAACATCAGCAGGATTCTGCTTCATAACTGTTTCAGCGCAAGCCTTAACAAAATCCATAAATGAATCGTTCTTTGCAACGAAGTCTGTTTCAGCGTTTACTTCAATTACAACGCCTACAGAGAGGTCATCACTTGTGCAAGCGTAAGCTACGCCTTCAGCAGCAACTCTGCTTGCCTTTTTAGCCTGCTTAGCAAGGCCCTGTTCTCTTAAGAAGTCAATTGCCTTATCCATATCGCCGTCAGCATTTGTGAGTGCCTTTTTGCAATCCATCATGCCGCAGCCTGTTTTCTCTCTGAGTGCTTTTACATCCTGAGCTGTAAATGCTGCCATTATGAATACATCCTTTCAAAAAATAATTTAAAACTATAATTATTCAGCTGTTTCTTCTTCTGTTTCTTCAACAGCAGCTGCACCCATCTGACCTTCTCTGCCTTCGATTACAGCGTTAGCCATTGCGCCTGCAATAAGCTTTACTGCACGGATAGCGTCGTCATTACCGGGAATTACATAGTCAATTTCATCGGGGTCGCAGTTTGTATCAACGATTGCAACAATCGGGATATTGAGCTTTTTAGCTTCTGAAACTGCAATTCTTTCTTTTCTGGGGTCAACAATGAAGAGTGCGCCGGGCATCTCTGTCATATCCTTGATACCGCCCATAAACTTCTCGAGCTTTTCAATCTCAAGGTTGAGCTTAATAACTTCCTTCTTGGGAAGAAGGTCAAATGTACCGTCCTCCTGCATAGCACGAAGCTGCTTTAAACGAGCAATTCTTCTGCGGATTGTTGAGAAGTTTGTAAGCATACCGCCGAGCCATCTTGCGTTTACATAGTAAGCGCCAGCACGCTCTGCCTCTTCCTTAACGGAATCCTGAGCCTGCTTCTTTGTACCTACGAAAAGTACGTTCTTGCCTTCTGCGGAAATCTCACGAACAAAGTTGTAAGCTTCCTCGAGCTTTTTAACGCTCTTCTGAAGGTCGATGATGTAGATACCGTTACGTTCTGTGAAGATGTACTCTGCCATCTTAGGGTTCCATCTTCTTGTCTGGTGACCGAAGTGTACACCGGCCTCCAGGAGCTGTTTCATAGAAACTACTGCCATTTTTAATTTCCTCCTTAGGTTAAAACCTCCGCTGTGCCTTGATTTTATCGGCGCAATAAGCAATTATGCCACCCTGCCGACAAGCATCAGCGTGCGAAATGCTTATATATTATACCATAAAAAAGAAAAAAATCAAGTGCTTTTTTGAAAAACACTTGATTTTTACAGATATTTAATACTCAATTATGCATTTAAATCGAAAAATCTTACATTTCCGCAGCCTACAATGAAATTCTGTGTTTCGTGCCAATTACTTGAGCCGGTATAGAAACAGAGTATTCTGTGCTGTACGGCTGAGCCGTTCTGATCAAATATGTATGATACTGCATCTTTAACTGTCTGATTAGGCTCTTTATTTGTAGGTGCATAATACTGGTATTCTGAAATTATTCTGTCAATAGAAGTGGTGTTGGAACGGTTCATAGCATCTCTGATGCACTGTGCAACGAGTGCACAACCGTTGTATCCCATACTTCCAGCCTCACCCATAACAAGTCTTTCAAGCTTTGCTCTGTCATATGATGAAAGAGAAACAGGTGAAGGACTGTAGTTATAATCAGGATTGCTTATGCCTATAAGATAGCTGCCGGTGTTGTAAGAATAATCATTGCTGCTTTCTTCCTCGTATTCCGTATAGCTTTCGCTGTATTCGGAATTTTCGCTGAGCTCAACATTGCTTTCGCTTATTTCTGCCTCTGAAATCTCTTCGGTTGATTCTTTAGCTTCTGTTTCAGCTTCGGTTGCAGCCTCAGTAGGCTTTGTTGCTTTTGCTGTTTTCTTTGTTGTAGGCGCTACGGTAGTTTCCTCTTGGGTTAACGGAACAGTTGTTTCGATTACGCAGTTATCGGTGATAACTGCTGCAAACTCGTCAGCGTCACCTACTGAATACGAAGCCGCTTTGCTGTCTTCATAAGCGTCAACGTCAGGTGCAAGTGTTGTAGTAGGCACGATAAGTGCAACTGCTGCCAGAGAAAGTGCAAAAGTAAAGGATAATGCCTTCAGCTTTTTGCCTGATTTTGGTTTCGAGGTTTTAGTAACCTTAATATCCGATTTGCTTTCGCTTCCGTAATGCTTATATTTTGTCGCTCTCAAAAATTTATCCTCCCTGTGATTTCTGCACTCACACAATTAATAATTAATTGTTAATCAAACGAATTGATCAAGAAATGAGTACAACGTCCTTTAGTCGTTAAAATTTTATCAAACACACAATTCCAACTGTATTAAAACATAAAAAAAATCAAATTGCAAGTCGAGACCCGATTTTTGTTTGTAATCTTTGTAATTGTTTTGTAATAAGACTTCGCTTTAATTTCTTTATGAAATTATAAGTTGTGCAATTTATACATATTCCGCTGTTTTTCTTAGTTTATTTTGCCGTACAGAGAGAAAGTGAATTTTTTTAATTTTTTTGATGAAAACGGCGTTTTTTCTGCCTTTTTACTGGGTTGGGGGTTTTGCAGGAAATAATGATTGTATCCTCTCCGATTAGCTGAATTTTCTCCCAAGGAATAATATAATCCTCACATTTTCCGAACAATCCGAAGAAACTCATTCGACCAAATATTACAAAAGATACAACGCAAGCGGTCTTTGTATCCACAATAACGTCGTCAACAAATCCAAGTCGTGTACCGTCACAGGCGCTGATAACTTCTTTATGTCGCAAATCGGCAAGTCGGCAGTTCACTTAAGTCACTCTCCTTTTTTTCATATATATGTATATAATAACAATTGTATTCGTTGACTTTTAGCATTTGATTTGATAAAATGTATTTGTATTTATTTGCTTATATATCATATACTTATTTAGGAGATGTAAATATGGATTATGTTTTTATGACAGACGCATCGTGCGATTTGACAGAAAAGCAGGTTAGTGAAATCGGCGTTGAGGTTCTTCCTATGGAATTCCATATGGAGGGAAAGAGTTATCTTCACTACCCCGATGCAAGAATGATGAGCCTTGATGAATTTTACGATAAAATCAAAGAAGGCGTTGACTCCAAAACTTCTCAGATTAACTATAACAGCTTTACAAATTATTTTGAAACCTACCTCAAAGCAGGTAAGGACATTCTTTATACCGGTATATCAACCGGTTTAAGTGGAACATATAACACCTGTCTTATGGCTGTTAATGACTTAAAAGAAAAATACCCCGACAGAAAGATTATAACTATTGACTCTCTTTGCGACTCCGCAGGACTTGGACTGCTTGTATATCTTGCAGGTAAAAAGTATGCCGAGGGAGTTTCAATTGATGAGCTTGCTGAATTTATTGAAGAAGCAAGGCTTAAATTATGTCACTGGTTTGTAGTAGAAGACCTTGACCAGCTTAAAAGAGGCGGAAGAATTTCTGCTGTGACTGCTACGTTCGGCAAAGCCTTGCAGATTAAGCCGTTAATCAGTGTTGATGAAGGAGGACGCCTTGTTAACGTCGGCAAAATCAGAGGTAAAAGCAACATTATTCCAACTCTCGTTAAACATTTTGAACGTGACGGCGAGAATAATAAGGATAATATTGTTTTTGTTGCTCACGCCGACAACAAAGAAGGCGCTCTTGAGCTGAAAAAAGCAATCAAGGGTATGTGCAAGGAAATTCAGATTTGCGACATCGGTCCAGTTATCGGTTCTCACGTTGGTTCAGGTATGCTTGCTATTATTTTCCTTGGCAAAAGAAATCTTAAGTCATAAGAATAAAACTATAATAATATATGTAAAGCCGACTCGATTGAGCCGGCTTTTTTTCATACCAAACACATATATTCAGCGTTTTGTATCAGTCCTTGGTGTAGTAAAACAGGCACATTATACTGACACCAACAAAAGCTCCGATGAACATTCCGATTATAATTCCCAACAACATATAATTTTACCTCCTGTACATATTTTGACATTTATTATTTTGCGGCTGTGCAATAATTTATAAGGGGTGAAAATAATGAGAACAGTTTATATTGACGTATTGATTACGGTGAATATCTTCATTGATTATTTTATAATTCTCTGTACAAAGAAGTTTCTTCATCTTGGAACATCATACCGCAGAATGATTTTTGGAAGCTTACTCGGCGGACTTTTCAGCCTTGCCGCATTACTGCCTGAGCTTCCTTTCGGAATAAACATCTTATTCGATATAGCTTCTGCCGCTGCAATAGTTTTTTCGGTATTTGGCAAATGCAGTTTAAAAAGCTATATTAAACGGGTAGCAGTATATTTTTTTATTTCCTTTTCGTTTTGCGGAATTATGATTTTCATTTATACGGCTTTTAAACCAAAAGGGCTGGAAATATACAACGACACCGTTTACTTTAATATTTCCCCCGTTGTTCTTATTATTCTGACTCTTGCCTGTTATTATATTCTCAAACTTATAAAAAGGTTGACGAAAGGTGTATGCGGAGGTGGTATTTGTAATGTTGAAATTAATTTATCGGAAAAGACGGTTATATTCAGTGCAAAAATTGACAGCGGGTGCAATGTTAAAGAGCCTTTTTCGGGCGATTACGTAATAATTGCTGAAGAAAATTTACTTGATAATTGCGTTCCGGATGATGAAAACACAAGAATAATTCCGTTTAACAGCCTCGGAGGTGAGGGTATATTAAAGGGATTTAAGCCCGATAAAATAAGAATCAACGGAGTTGAAACCAATGATGTTTATATAGGTATATGCAAAAATGTTATCAAAGGTGACATACGGGCACTGATTCCGTATGAAATTTCAAAAAATATTGAATGAGAGGTCTGCAATGCTTATACATAATTTCTTTTACAGAATTAAAATGCTATTTTTGTCAGAGAACGAAGTATTCTATATCAACGGAAACGAAACACTTCCCCCGCCGCTCAGCAAAGACGAGGAGCTGGCAGTAATGCAAAAAATTATGAACGGAGATGAAAGCGCAAGAGAACCTCTGATTGTACACAATCTGAGGCTTGTTGTCTACATTGCAAAGAAATTTGAGTCACCCAGCGCAGGTGCAGAGGATTTGATTTCAATTGGTACAATCGGTCTCATTAAGGCAGTGAACACTTTTTCACCCGAAAAGAATATCAAGCTTGCAACCTACGCTTCACGGTGCATTGAAAATGAAATTCTTATGTTTCTCAGAAAGTCCTCACAGCTTAAAAATGAAATTTCAATTGACGAGCCGCTGAATACCGACTGGGACGGAAACGAGCTTCTTCTATGTGACATTCTCGGCAGTGAACCCGATACTGTCAACATAAATATTGAAAATGAGCTTGAAAAAAAGCTTGTACACAACGCTGTTTCAAAGCTCGGTGAGCGTGAAAGTCTTATTATGGAACTTCGCTTTGGTCTGAACGGAAAAAAAGAGCATACGCAAAAGCAGGTTGCCGATAAGCTTGGTATTTCTCAGTCATACATTTCACGGCTTGAGAAGAAAATCATACGTCAGCTTAAATGCGAACTTGAAAAAGCAGTATGAAATATTAAGATTAATTTTTAAGCCTCGCAGAACTTATGCGAGGCTTAAATGATTTAAATTATTTAGTTCAGTGTAGTTAAACAAGCTCATCTGACGCTTTTGTTGCATTAGTTTCATTTTGTGAGTTGTTCTGAGAATTGTTGTTTGAGCTGTTCTTTGTATTATCCTGTGTGTTGTTCTTTGTTTCGTTTTCATTGCCGATGACACCGTCACGGTCTGTCACTGAGCCGTCTGCGATATCGCTTGCAGCTGAGCCTGCACCGCTTGCAATATCTGACGCTGCATTTCCAACACCTGAAGCGGCATCTGACGCTGCATTTCCCATACCACAGCCTACTAATGATAAAACAAGAATTGCTGCCGCTGAGATTAATAATAATAATTTTTTCATAGCAATCATCCTTATAAATAAAAAATGGTGCCGTTGATACGACACCATTATTATTTACCGCTAAGAACAGTTTATACAAAATTTACTTTTGATTTTTTACAACAACGTGCGGATAAGGAATAGTAATTCCGTTCTTGTCAAAAACAAGTTTTACATTTTCCTGCATAAAATAATAAACGTCGTAGTAATCATCAGGTGTAGTCCAGACCATAACGATAATTTCAACACCGCTGTCAAGGTGCTCGCCTACGTGGACAGCAGGCTCAGGGTCATTCATTATTTTCTCATTCGCAGAAATGAGTGTGTAGATAAGTCCCTTGACCTTTGAAATATCATCATCATAACTGATTGTATACTTCAAATCTACTCTGCGCTTATCAACCATTGTGCAATTGACAACATTGTTTGAAGTAAGGCGTGAATTAGGTATAGTTACAGTCTTATTATCAAGGGTATGAATAGTAGTAAAGAAAATTTTAATGTTCTCTACTCTTCCCTTTATTCCCTCAAATTCAAGTATATCTCCTGCAATAAAAGGTTTACTCAACAGAATAATCATACCGCTAACAAGATTGCTCAAGCTGTCCTGCAAGGCAAGTCCTGCCGTCAAAGCCGCCGCACCTACAGCAGTTATGAGTGACGCTACATTTACACCTATAGTTGCAAGAGCTGTTATTGCTACGATTATGTATAGAATAACCTTAACAAGTGAAATAATAAAAGTAACAGCCGTATGATCAATATTTGTTTTGATAAGGATATTCTTAAGTAACCTTATTATCAGCTTTGCCGCAACAAAACCGATTACTATTACTGCAAGAAGCATCAGAACAGTGGGCATTATTTTTATCAGTGTTTCATTGATTTTTTCCATAAATTATGCCTCATCGTCTACTACGAACTCGGAAACAAGCTCTCCGTCAACCCAGTTTTTTATTATAACTCTGCCGTTTTCGTCAAAGGATACGCTCTTGCCGTTTCGCTTTCCGCCGCTGTAGAAACATACGTCAATAAAATTACCGTCAGAATCAAATCTTGCGCCGCAGCCGTCAGGAGAATTGTCGCTCCACTTTCCTGCGTGCATTGTACGGTCACTCAGGCGGTAACCAACGCCGCAGCCCTCTCGCCTGCCGTTTACCCAGTTTCCGACGTAATTAATATTGCCTTCTTTATAATAGCAAACACCAAATCCGTTTCTTTTATCATCAATATATTCACCGTCGTAGGATGTAAGTCCCTGCGGAGTAACAGTCCGACCTCGTCCTGTTCTGTTATTATTTTCATCAACATCGCCAAAATAAGCATATCTTCCCGATTTAGTATGAATTATTACATTGCAATCCGGGGTTTCTTTGCTGTCATATTCTTCCTGTGATTCATCGGAAATAGAATAACTTTCGGTATTTTCAGAATCATTATGAATAATATCTTCGCTTTCGGCGTTATTATCTTCTGATAAAACTTCCTGAGCAGGAGCTTCTGATTCTTCGGATTTTTCAGAAGTTTCTTCCTCCTCATAAAAATCACTTGATGTCTGATTGATTATTTCACCAAACAAGTCTTTATTTGTTTTATGAGCTTCGGAAAGAATATTGGCAATTTTATCGTAAGCTGAATAGCTTTGCTCTTTTTTATCAGGCTTTTCTTCGGAAGCACTCTCAGATTCACCAGAATTGCAGGTTGTTTCATCAAGATACTCCGCTTCTGACAAAGCTAAAAAATCATCTGTCTGAGATTGCACAAATATTTCATCGGTATTATTAAATTTAAATCCGCTGTTTTCACTGTCATTTAAGGATACATTATCAACAGTCAAATCTGCGGGTCTGAATGTTTCATCATACCAGAGCATACCGACATTTGAATAAATCAGTCCTGTGCACTTTTTCATAGGCGCAGATTCAGAGGGATACAGAATTGAATAATTATGTTCCCCGTTAATATTTATTCTTTCAAGCTGTAAAGCAGTAATTCCCGAAATAATTTTCGGGGCAAGAACGGCAATTTTTACGTTCTCGTAATTACTGTCATAATACTCAGTACGAATCCAGTTGTGCGACTTATCAAAATACGACCTCTTATATATTATTCCGTTTTCCCTGTAAAAAATCACGCTGTAAACGCCGCCTGTAGCCTTTTTTACAGACTGAAAAGGCTGATTATTGCGTGTAACTTTCCACGATAACGGTTCATCTTCACTCATACGGTATGAGATATTGTATGTTTTTTCTTCTAAAGAAATTTCAGACTTATCATACTGCATCTGTTTATTTGAGTTAAAATAATTTGCACGTACTCCTGCGAGTGCGTCATTTTTGAAATCAAGCTTTTCAAAATCAGATATCAAAGCTGAATATATAATCAATCCGTCTGTAAGTTTTTGTGTATCGGAAAGCATAGTTATGATTCCTTTCGGGTAAGTCGAGTGCCAAGACACGCAATTCTGACAAGCAGGCTTATGTTTCAAAAACCTGTTTTGTCTTACTGTCTCGGTGCTGTTCCTGTAAAGTAAAAATCAAGGGCGAACATAGTCCGCCCATGAAAGAATACAAAATAATTAAATCCAAGTATATGTCAGATTGAAATTGACATTGCAATATTGTAAAGGTCTTTGTCAAATACACGAGGCATATCAAGAGCTTCGTTAATGTCAAGGTCAACGATTCTGCCGTTCTGCATTACAACAACACGGTTTCCGATATTCTGGTCAAGAAGCTGAACAGCCTTGTAACCCATCTCACTTGCAACAACTCTGTCACGAAGAGTAGGCGAGCCGCCTCTCTGAACATGACCGAGCACTGTAGCTCTTGCTTCAATACCAAGGCGCTGTTCTACATACTTTGCAAGGTCAGCAACACCGCCGACACCCTCAGCAACAACAATGATAAAATGCTTCTTGCCTGTTTTCTGAGTGTTGATAATTCTTGCAATAACATCACGTTCTATATTGTATTGAACTTCCGGTACCAGAATTGCAGTAGCACCTGTTGCGATACCTGTCTGCAATGCAATATCACCGCAACGTCTGCCCATAACCTCAACGATTGAGCAACGGTCGTGTGACTGTGCAGTATCTCTGATGCGGTCTACCATCTGGATAGCCGTATTCATAGCTGTATCAAAGCCTACTGTATATTCAGAGCAGGCAATATCGTTATCAATAGTACCGGGAACACCGATACAATTTACACCTGCGTTTGTCAGTGCTCTTGCGCCTCTGAAAGAACCGTCGCCGCCGATTACTACAACACCTGTAATGTCAAGGCTTCTGCAGAAATCTGCCGCTTTTTGAATTCCTGCGGGAGTAGCAAATTCTTCACTTCTTGCTGTATAGAGCATTGTACCGCCGTTTCCGATGATGTCGGACACGCTTCTGAGATTCATTTCCTGAACATCGCCGTTGAGCAGTCCGTTATAACCACGGTAAACACCGTAAACCTTCAAACCTTTATTAATACCTGCACGAACTACAGCTCTGACAGCTGCATTCATTCCGGGAGCATCGCCGCCGCTTGTAAGTACTGCTATTGATTTCTGTGACATAAAACTACCTCCATAAGGTTATTAACACTTGATATTATAATACAATTGGTTTTTCTTTACAAGAGGATTTTTCAAATTTGCGAAATTTAATTACAAAATTGATAAATTCTTGACAATATATTATATCAGAATTATAATTAAAATGAATATTAAGTCATATTACAATGTTTTTGTATTTTTATAGTGTGCTATTTTAATATGGCTGAAAAAATGGAGGATATTATGACTAAACTTTATCTTGCTATTCCCTGTTACAACGAAGAAGAGGTACTAAGAGATTCTGCAGGAAAGCTTTTGAACAAGTATGACAATATGATGGCTGAAG
Organism: Clostridiales bacterium; assembly: GCA_019415925.1. Classification (GTDB taxonomy): domain Bacteria; phylum Bacillota; class Clostridia; order Oscillospirales; family Acutalibacteraceae; genus Ruminococcoides. The sequence continues at coordinate 2,504 of DXYG01000063.1, read as the reverse complement.
GTAAAATAACCTCTGACAGTAAAATTGTTTTTATTGACGACGGCTCAAAGGACAAAACCTGGAGCATTATTAAAGAACTGCACAACGAAAACCCTGTTTTTCAGGGAATTAAGCTCAGCCGCAACAGAGGACACCAGAATGCACTTTTGTGCGGTCTTATGACTTTAAAGGACAAGGCTGACGCTGTAATTTCAATTGATGCGGATTTACAGGACGACATCAACACATTTGATGAAATGGTGCAGAAATACGAAGAAGGCTGTGACGTTGTTTACGGCGTTCGTTCAAAGCGTGAAACAGATACATTCTTCAAGCGCTTTACTGCCGAGGCATTCTATAAGATTCTTAACAAGATGGGCGCAAAGGTTATTTTCAACCACGCTGATTTCAGACTTATGAGCAAACGTGCGCTTGAAGCCTTTTCACTCTACAAGGAAACTAATATTTTCTTAAGAGGTATGGTACCGCTTATCGGCTACAAGTCCGACGTTGTTACATATGAGCGTTCAGAGCGTCTTGCCGGTGAAAGCAAATATCCGCTCAAAAAGATGCTCGCTCTTGCGTGGGAAGGTATTACTTCGCTCAGTATTCAGCCAATAAGAATGATTACCTGGCTCGGTGCTATTGTATTTGCAATCAGCATTATTATGATTATCTATTCGCTTGTAAGCTTCTTTGTCGGTGCCGCAACTACCGGCTGGGCAAGCACTTTGTGCTCAATCTGGGCAATCGGCGGACTTCAGCTCCTTGCAATCGGAATTATCGGCGAATATATCGGAAAGATTTATCTTGAAACAAAACAACGTCCGAGATTTATTGTAGAGGAGTTTCTTGAGGACTAATGAATTCAAATAAATTATCTACAATACTCAACAGGATTTTTCACATAGTATTTTTCATACTGTTCGGTATTGTTTTCTTTGGTATTGTCTTTGCCGGATATGAAAACAATAAAATCGGATATTCTGCAACCGAAAGGACATATGTAGTTATCTTCTTTATTGTATTGCTCTTGATTTTCGCCGCTGTTTATATTCTTTTACAGAAATATAGCAATCGTTCAAAACTGCGTTCAAAACCGAAAATCAGTGATAAGCAGGTTGTAATCTTCATTTTTGCTTCTGTTGGAGTTCTTCTTGTTCTCCAGCTTTTAGCAGGATATTTTTTACAGATGAACCCTGTTACCGATATGCAGTATATTGAAAGGTATTCACGTGATTTCGGAGCAACAGGAAATTTTGATTTGATTCAGAAGGACTGCGAAAACGGCAGTGTGTACTTAATCAGATACCCGAACAACTTAGCGCTTGTATTTTTGCTTTCGGCTGTCTATAGGTTATGTACTCTTGTTTTCGGCTATGTTCCCTCGCTTGTTCCCGTAATTATTAATGCTTTTGCGATAAATGTATCTGTACTTCTTACTGTTTTTACAGCAAGAAAGATATTCGGCAACAGAAAAGCAATCTTTGTTCTTTTGCTCTGCTTTCTGTTTGCTCCGTTTTACACATATGTTCCCTATTACTACACAGATTCGCTTTCGTTGCCTTTCTGCATAGGTGCAATATATCTTATTGTTGTTGCCGCAAATTCGGAAAAGAAAATACAAAAGTATATTTTGCTTGCTTTAAGCGGAGTATTGGTATTTTTAGGCTACAAGCTAAAAGGCAGCATAATAATTTTACTTGCCGCTGTTTTGATTTATGTTTTTCTTAAAATGAATATCAAACAGGTTGTATGTATTGCTCTTGCACTTGTTGCAGGATTCGGCTCAATAGGCGCAATCTACTCCACAGCTTTCAACAGCCTTGACATAATTACAGAGGAGCAGTCGGACAGATATGAATATCCCTACACTCACTGGGTAATGATGGGGCTGAAAGGCTTAGGTCACTATAACCTGAAAGACAGCAACTATACTGACAGCTTTAAAAGTAAGGCTGAAAAGCAGGAAGCTAATATAGAAGAGATTAAGAATCGAATTAAAAACTTCGGTCCCGGCGGACTTACAGAGCATATTTTCAATAAGGCTGTATGGACATGGGAAGACGGAACTTACTATATCTCACATCATATTGAGGATTGTAAAAGAGAAAATATCCTCCACTCCTTTGTTCTTACCGAGGGTCAAAATCACCTGTACTTCTTTGTTTACAGCAACGGATTTCAGCTATTGCTCATTTTCCTGATGCTTATGTCAATACTCAAAGGCTGCATCAAGCCTGACGTTAATATTATGACATTATTTAAAGGTATAATTTTTGCGGCGTTTATTTTCTTCCTGATATGGGAAACACGTTCAAGATACCTTTATAATTTCACACCTCTGTTTATGCTTGTGGCTGTTGACGGACTTGATTTTGTCGTTACGGAATTCAGTAATATTATAAAACGCATTACAGGCAAAAACTCAGATAAACACAATCACTATAAAACAAGTTAATATTTTATTTTAACTCTGCTACGGATAATCAATTTATTCGTAGCAGTTTTTTAATATGAAAGAA
>DXYG01000062.1 GCA_019415925.1 Clostridiales bacterium | reverse complement strand
TTGACCGAAATTTTTAATTTTTTTGCGAGTCAACTCACCGCTAAATTATGGTTTATGTCACTACTTTTAATGCAAAACACAAAAGGCACACCTTTCGATGTGCCTTTAAATATCAGATTATTCCTCTGCAAAAGCAGGAGCTTCTTCGTCTACTGACGGAGTTTCAATTACTTCTGCGGGAGCTTCGCTTTCGCTTTCGGCAACTGCTGTTGGAGCGTTGCTTTCAAGCTCAACGTTTGCGTATCTTCTCATACCCGTACCGGCAGGGATAAGCTTACCGATAATTACGTTCTCCTTAAGACCAACAAGCGGGTCAGCCTTGCCCTTGATTGCGGCGTCGGTAAGAACTCTTGTTGTTTCCTGGAACGATGCGGCTGAGAGGAAGCTGTCAGTTGCAAGAGCAGCCTTTGTAATACCGAGCAGAAGCTGGGTAAAGGTAGCTTCTCTGAGTCCCTCTTCGCCTGCGGCAATGCGCTTTTTGATTTCCTCGTTCTCGGCAAGCACCTCGTTCTTGTCATAGGTCTGACCTGACATAAACTTGGTGTCGCCTGCGTCGTCAACTCTTACCTTACGCAGCATCTGGCGAATAATAACCTCGATGTGCTTATCGTTGATTTCAACACCCTGTAAACGGTAGGTGCTCTGAACTTCACTGATAAGGTAGTTCATTACAGCCTCAGGTCCGAGAATGTCGAGTATATCGTGCGGATTAACAGCACCGTCGGTGATTTTATCACCCTTCCTAATCTGCTGTCCTTCCTGCACCTTTACACGGAAGCCGAACGGTATAAGATATGCTCTTTCCTCACTCGTTTCCTTGTTGTAGATTACTGCGTGACGAGCGTTCTTGATTTCTTCAAAACGAACCTCACCGTCGATTTCACTGATGATTGCAAGGCTCTTAGGCTTACGTGCTTCAAACAGCTCCTCAACTCTCGGAAGACCCTGTGTGATATCTTCGGCAGATGCAACACCGCCGGTGTGGAACGTTCTCATTGTAAGCTGTGTACCCGGCTCACCGATTGACTGAGCGGCGATGATGCCGACAGCCTCGCCGACTGTAACAGGCTGACGGTTAGCAAGGTTTGAACCGTAGCACTTTCGGCACGCACCGTGTTTTGCACGGCAGGAAAGTACGGAACGGATTTTGATGCTTTCAACACCCGAATTTACGATGATGTCAGCTTCCTTGTCACCCATCATAACGTCCTTTGAAACAAGCACGTTGCCGTTTGAATCGCAGAAGTCATCAAGCAAATAACGTCCGATAAGACGTTCGTGGAGTCCTTCGATTACGTTTGATTCGCCTGCCTTGATATCGAAGATTTCAAGACCTTCTGTAGTTCCGCAGTCCTCCTCACGGATGATGACCTCCTGAGATACGTCAACAAGACGACGTGTGAGGTAACCTGAGTCGGCTGTACGGAGTGCTGTATCGGCAAGACCTTTACGGGCACCACGAGATGAAATAAAGTATTCGAGGATGTTAAGACCTTCACGGTAGTTAGCACGAATCGGAATTTCGATTGTTTTACCTGATGTGTTGGCGATAAGACCACGCATACCTGCGAGCTGACGAATCTGGCTCATACTACCACGGGCACCTGAGTCAGCCATCATAAAGATTGGGTTGTAGCGGTCAAGGTTCTTCTGAAGTGCGTCGGTTACGTCGTTAGTAGCCTTCTCCCAGATACGGAGAATTTCGTCGTAACGCTCCTCGTTGGAACGAAGACCCATCATATATTCATCACGGATTACGTCTACTTCTTCCTCAGCCTTAGCAATAATTTCCTTCTTCTGCGGAGGAATTACGGCGTCACAAACTGCAACGGTAATAGCACCCTTTGTTGAGTACTTGTAGCCCTGTGCCTTGATATCGTCAAGCACCTGACTTGTCTTTGCAGTGCCGTGAATCTTAATGCATCTGTCAATAATCTTTTTAAGTCCTGACTTACCTACAAGGAAGTCAACCTCAAACTTAAATCTGTTTTCGGGGATTGAACGGTCAACAAAGCCTAAGTCCTGCGGAATCGGGTTGTTAAAGATAATCTTGCCGATTGTGGTATCAACAAGCGCAGACTCAATTTTGCCGTCAATTTCCATCTCACGTCTGACCTTAATTTTGGAGTGGAGCTGGATTACGCCGGTCTGATAAGCCATCATAACCTCGTCGATGTCACGGAATACCTTGCCTTCGCCTGCTTCTCCGTCCTTATCAAGTGTAAGATAGTAAGAACCGAGAATCATATCCTGTGTAGGAACGGCAACAGGCTGACCGTCTGAGGGCTTGAGCAGGTTGTTTGCGGCAAGCATAAGGAATCTTGCCTCTGCCTGAGCCTCAGCCGAAAGCGGAACGTGAACAGCCATCTGGTCGCCGTCGAAGTCAGCGTTGTAAGCTGTACATACAAGCGGATGAAGCTTAAGCGCACGTCCTTCAACGAGTACAGGCTCAAACGCCTGAATACCAAGACGGTGAAGTGTTGGAGCACGGTTGAGGAGAACAGGGTGTCCCTTGATTACAACCTCAAGAGCGTCCCATACGTTATCCTTTGCACGCTCAACTGCTTTTCTTGCTGATTTAATATTCTGTTCAGCCTTTGTTTCAACAAGGCGTTTCATAACAAACGGCTTGAACAGCTCAAGTGCCATCTCCTTGGGGAGACCGCACTGGTACATTTTGAGTTCAGGACCTACAACGATAACCGAACGTCCCGAGTAGTCAACACGCTTACCGAGAAGGTTCTGACGGAAACGTCCCTGCTTACCCTTAAGCATATCGGAAAGTGACTTGAGCGCACGGTTGTTAGGACCTGTTACGGGTCTGCCTCTTCTGCCGTTGTCGATAAGTGCGTCAACAGATTCCTGTAACATTCTCTTCTCGTTGCGGATGATGATTTCAGGTGCATTAAGCTCAAGGAGCTTCTGAAGTCTGTTGTTTCTGTTGATAACACGGCGATAGAGGTCGTTTAAGTCGGATGTTGCAAAACGTCCGCCGTCGAGCTGAACCATAGGACGGATATCCGGCGGAATTACCGGAACAACGTCAAGAATCATCCATTCGGGACGGTTGCCCGACAGTCTGAAGCTTTCTACAACGTCAAGACGCTTTAAAAGACGAACTCTTTTCTGTCCCGAAGCTGATTCAAGCTCCTCCTTAAGCTGTTTGGAAAGAGCGTCAAGGTCGATTTCTTCAAGGAGCTTTTTGATGGACTCAGCGCCCATTCCTGCCTCAAAGTCGTCCTCGTACTTTTCACGCATATCGTTGTATTCGGTTTCAGTAAGGCACTGGAGCTTTGCAAGGTCACGGCAGTCGCCGGGGTCTGTTACAATGTACTGAGAGAAGTAGAGTACATTTTCAAGTGCCTTCGGAGAAATATCAAGCATAAGGGCAATTCTTGAGGGAATACCCTTGAAGTACCAGATGTGTGAAACGGGAGCGGCAAGCTCGATGTGACCCATACGCTCACGTCTTACCTTTGCACGTGTTACTTCAACGCCGCAGCGGTCGCAGACCTTGCCCTTGAAGCGGATTCTCTTGTACTTTCCGCAGTGGCACTCCCAATCCTTTGTAGGTCCGAAAATGCGTTCGCAGAACAAGCCGTCACGTTCGGGCTTGAGTGTGCGGTAATTGATGGTTTCGGGCTTTTTAACCTCGCCGTAAGACCATGCTCTTATCTGATCAGGGGAAGCAAGTCCGATTTTTATTGAGTCAAAAACATTATTATCTATCATTGTACTTCCTCCTTACATTTCATCGTTGCCAAAATCGTCAAAATCAAAGAAATCGTCGTCGGATTCTTCGTCGGCAAGTGAATCGTCAAACATATTGCCTTCTTCGCCGCCCTCGTCAAGCGTATAGCCATCCATTGAGGTCATAACGTTTTCTTCGTCAAATTCTGACGGTGCTGTTGCCTCTGCAAGATCCTCGTCCTCGTCGAACTTCTGCTTGATGTCAATCTCTTCACCGTTACTGTCGAGCACACGAACGTCAAGAGCAAGCGACTGAAGCTCCTTGATAAGAACTCGGAATGATTCGGGAATACCCGGAGCAGGAATATTCTGTCCCTTTACGATAGCCTCGTAGGTCTTTACACGTCCTACAACGTCGTCCGACTTAACGGTAAGAATTTCCTGAAGTGTATAAGCTGCGCCGTAAGCCTCAAGTGCCCAAACTTCCATTTCACCGAAGCGCTGACCGCCAAACTGAGCTTTACCGCCCAGAGGCTGCTGTGTAACGAGGGAGTAAGGACCTGTGCTTCTTGCGTGGATTTTTTCATCAACGAGGTGATGCAGCTTGAGGTAGTACATATAACCTACCGTTACGGGATTGTCAAAGCGTTCGCCTGTACGTCCGTCGATAAGCCAAGTCTTACCGTCCTCGCTGTAGCCTGCGTCTTTAAGAGCAGTAAAGATGTCCTGCTCGTGTGCGCCGTCAAATACGGGAGTCATAATCTTCCAGCCGAGTGCCTTAGCCGCATAGCCGAGGTGAACCTCGAGCACCTGACCGATGTTCATACGTGAAGGTACGCCCAAGGGGTTGAGCACGATATCAAGCGGAGTACCGTCGGGAAGGAAGGGCATATCCTCAACAGGGAGGATTCTTGAAACGACACCCTTGTTACCGTGACGACCGGCCATCTTATCGCCTACGCTGATTTTACGCTTGAGTGCAAGGTAAACTCTTACTACCTTGTTAACGCCGGGCTGAAGCTCGTTTCTGCTGTCGGCACGTGTGAACACCTTAACGTCAACAACAGTACCGCATTCGCCGTGGGGCACACGCAGAGAAGTATCTCTTACCTCTCTTGCCTTTTCACCGAAGATTGCACGGAGGAGTCTTTCCTCAGCCGTAAGCTCGGTTTCACCCTTAGGTGTAACCTTACCTACGAGAATATCTCCTGCCTTAACCTCGGAGCCAATCTGAATGATACCGTCCTCGTCGAGGTACTTGAGTACGTCCTCGCCGACATTCGGAATATCTCTTGTAATTTCTTCGGGGCCGAGCTTTGTATCTCTTGCCTCTGTATCGTATTCCTCAATGTGGATTGAGGTGTAAACATCGTCACGAACGATTTTTTCATTTAAAAGTACGGCGTCCTCGTAGTTGTAGCCCTCCCATGTCATAAAGCCGATGAGAGCGTTTTTACCGAGTGCAATTTCGCCGTTGTCGGTTGCAGGACCGTCTGCGAGAACCTCGCCCTTCTTAACACGCTGTCCTCTTTCAACAATAGGACGCTGGTTGAAGCACGTACCCTGGTTGGAACGCAGGAACTTGATAACCTCAAAGTCCTGAACTCTGCCCGAGTCGTACTGAACACGGATGTTACGGGCGTCAACGCTCATTACAACACCGTCCTCCTCGGCAAGAATACAAACGCCTGAGTCTGTGCCTGCCTTGTATTCCATACCCGTTCCGACAATAGGAGCCTCTGAACGGAGAAGCGGAACAGCCTGACGCTGCATGTTCGCACCCATAAGAGCACGGTTTGCGTCGTCGTTTTCGAGGAACGGAATCATTGCCGTAGCAACGGATACAACCATCTTAGGCGATACGTCCATATAGTCGAATCTGTCGGGAGGAAGCTCCACGAACTCGTCAAGGTAACGTCCGACAACTCTTGAATGAACAAATCTGCCGTTTTCATCGAGCGGCTCGTTAGCCTGAGCAACATAGTAGTTATCCTCGACGTCGGCTGTCATATATACAACCTCGTCGGTTACAACGCCCGTTTCCTTGTCAATCTTACGGAAAGGAGCCTCAACAAAGCCGTACTTGTTGATTCTTGCAAACGAAGCAAGGTATGAGATAAGACCGATGTTAGGTCCTTCAGGAGTTTCGATAGGACACATACGGCCGTAGTGGGTGTAGTGAACGTCACGAACCTCGAATCCTGCACGGTCACGTGAAAGACCGCCGGGGCCGAGGGCTGAAAGACGGCGCTTGTGAGTAAGCTCTGCAAGCGGGTTTGTCTGGTCCATAAACTGCGACAGCGGAGATGAACCGAAGAACTCCTTGATTGCCGCTGTTACGGGACGGATATTTATAAGTGAGTTGGGAGAAAGCGAGTCCAAATCCTGTGACTGTGTTGTCATTCTCTCTCTTACAACTCTTTCAAGTCTTGAAAAACCGATTCTGAACTGATTCTGCAAAAGCTCGCCTACGCTGCGGATACGTCTGTTGCCGAGGTGGTCGATATCGTCTGTATTTCCGACACCGTGTGCAACGCAGTTGAGGTAGTTGATTGTAGCAAAGATGTCCTCAACTGTAATGTGGTTGGGAACAAGCTCTGCTGCACGCTCACGAAGCATTGACTTAAGCTCATCTTCGTCTGATGCGCTATCAAGGATTTCGCAGAGAACGTCAAAGCGAACGTGCTCCTTGATTTCACACTCAGCCTCAGCGTCAAAGTCAACATAGCAGCCGATGTCAACCATACCGTTTGAAATAATCTTTACGATTGTTTCGTCGGCAGCCTTTACGTACGCTACGTTTACGCCTGCGTTTTCGATTTCAAAAGCCTTTTCCTTTGAAATCTTCTCGTCACGCAGAGCCATAACCTCGCCTGTTCTGGGGTTAGCGATAGGTTCTGCAAGGATTTGTCCTTCAAGGCGGTTTGCAATGCCGAGCTTTTTGTTGTATTTATATCTGCCGACCCTTGACATATCGTAACGGTTGGGGTCGAAGAACAGATTGTTGATGTGAGTTCTTGCGCTGTCAACTGTGGGAGGCTCTGACGGACGGAGCTTTTTGTAAACCTCGATAAGACCTTCTTCAACATTTGTTGCCTGGTCCTTTTCGATTGTAGCCTTCATTCTCTCGTCGTCGCCGAAATATTCAAGGATTTCAGCGTCAGTACCTAAGCCGAGCGCTCTGATAAACGAAGTAACGGGGAGCTTTCTGTTCTTGTCGATACGAACATAGAAAACGTCGTTTACGTCTGTTTCATATTCAAGCCACGCACCACGGTTAGGAATTACGGTTGTTGAGTAAAGCTCCTTACCCGTTTTGTCGTGGTCCATTTTATAGTAAACGCCGGGGCTTCTTACAAGCTGTGAAACAATAACACGCTCCGCACCGTTGATTACGAATGTTCCGCTCGGAGTCATAAGCGGAAAATCACCCATAAACACGTTGCTTTCCTTAATTTCGCCCGTCGACTTGTTCAAAAGTCTTGCAGTTACACGCAGAGCCGCCGAGTATGTTGCGTCACGAACCTTACATTCGATAACGCTGTAGTTCGGATGATCCACGTCAAGGGTGTAATCAATAAAATCAAGAACGAGGTTGTTCTGGTAATCGGTGATACCCGACACGTCCTTGAATACTTCCTTAAGACCTTCATCAAGAAACCACTGGTAAGAGGCTTTCTGAATTTCAATAAGGTTGGGCATATCGATAACTTCGTCGATTTTACCAAAGCTCATTCTTTCGGTGTTGCCAAGCTTTACGGGTTTGACATTTACCATAGGCTTATCACTCCTTAAATATTTTAAGACAAAACAGAAATATTCCGACTGTGAAATAATAAGTAAAAAAAGTGTAATAAAAAACATCTTGACACAAAGAAATATTTGTGATAATATCCCTTTGTTAAGTTGTGTTTTTCAAAAAATTTCCTACCTCGTCGGTACATATCCCCATTATGGTACATTTTACTATTTTATAGCGAAGTTATCAAGTTGTCAAGAGGATATTTAAGGAAATTGAGCCGATTTTTAAGATTTTTTAAAATTTTTCAGTTATAATTCTCCAAAGGAAGTATAATTTTCTTTGGAGTTTATTTTTACGGTTAAAGAAACGCCCGACAGCGTTTATCATTTTTTCGCAACAAACAAAACCGCCGTTCAAAACAAAACGGCGGTTTTAATTACAGCTTTATATTTTAAATAATCGAGCAAATTAGGTCTGTGTATTCCGACGGATTTTCAAGCGGAAGTCCTGCAATAAGGAGTGCCTGACAATAAAGCACCTCTGCATACTTCTTTGCCTTTTCAATATCTGTCTGAATAAGCTCCTCCATTGTCTTTACTGCGTGGTGTGAGAGGTTTAATTCAAGCACCCTCTGAGCCTTCATACCCGAATCGGGCTGAACGGAGTTGAAGTACTTTTCCATTTCAAACGAAATTCCGCCCTTTGCCGTAAGACAAACAGGGTGAGAAACAAGCTTTTTCGATGCCGTAACCTCGCTTACCTTGTCACCGAGAGTTTCTTTGACAAAGGTGAGCAGTGCACTGCTGTCCTTTTCCTCGTCCTCTTTTTCCTCGTTCTCAATTCCGAGGTCGTCATTTGTTGCGGAACAGAACTTCTTTTCCTTGTACTGCATAAGCGACTGGAGCGTGAACTCGTCAACGTCCTCTGTGCAGTAGAGGATTTCAAAGCCCTTTGAACGCAAAAGCTCAGTCTGCGGAAGGGTGTCGATTGCGGCGGCATTTTCACCTGTTGCAAAGTAGATGAACTTCTGGTCCTCTTTCATTCTGTCAACGTACTCGGAAAGCGTTACAAGCTTCTTTTCTGTTGAGGAATAGAACATAAGCAAATCCTGAAGCTCGTCCTTGTGCATACCGTAGTCGGAAACGACTCCGTATTTGAGCTGTCTGCCGAATGCAGTGAAGAACTTTTCGTAGTTTTCACGGTCATTTGCAAGCATTGAATTAAGCTCGTTTTTGATTTTCTTTTCAATATTCTGTGCAATTGTAAGCAGGTGACGGTCGTGCTGGAGCATTTCTCTTGAAATGTTGAGCGACAAATCTGCTGTGTCAACTATACCTCTTACAAAGCGGAAATGCTCGGGCAGAAGCTCCTCACAGCAGTCCATAATAAGAACGCCGCTTGAATAGAGCTGAAGTCCTTTCTTGTACTCCTTTGTGTAGTAGTCATACGGAGCGGCTGACGGGATAAACAGCAAAGCCTTATATGTAACAACGCCCTCAACCGAGGTTACGATTGTTTTAAGAGGCTTATCCATTGACATAAACTTTTCCTGATAGAACTTGTCGTACTCGTCCTGCTCAACGTCCTTTTTGGGACGCTGCCAGATAGGCACCATACTGTTGAGAGTTTCAGTTTCGGTGTACTCCTCGTACTCGGGATTTTCGCTGTCCTTTGTTTCTTCCTTAACTCTGCTGCGCTTCATATCCATTAAAATCGGATAGCGGATATAGTCTGAATATCTCTTTACAAGTCCCTGAATTCTGTACTGCTCAAGGAATTCGTCGTAGTTTTCATCCTCGGTGTTGTCCTTTAGCTCAAGGATAATCTCGGTACCAAGTGTATCCTTTTCAATCTCCTTGATTGTGTAGCCGTCTGCACCGCTTGACTCCCAGCAGTAGCCTGTGTCACAGCCGTACTTCTTTGTGTTGACGGTGATTTTCTTTGCAACCATAAACGCAGAGTAGAAGCCGACGCCGAACTGGCCGATAATGTCAATATCATCCTGCTTTTCCTGCATATCCTGTTTGAATTTGTAGGAGCCTGAGGAAGCGATTGTGCCGAGGTTGTTTTCAAGGTCGTCCTTGTCCATACCGATTCCGTTGTCGGTAATTGTGAGTGTGCGGTTGTCCTTGTCGGCATTGATTGTGATTTTAAAGTCGCTTCTGTCCATACCGACCTTGTCGTCGGTCAGCGAGATAAAGCAAAGCTTGTCGATAGCGTCGCTTGCGTTTGAGATAATCTCACGCAGGAAAATTTCCTTGTGAGTATAAATTGAGTTAATCATCAGGTCAAGAAGTCTTTTTGACTCTGATTTAAACTGTTTCTTCGCCATAAAATTACTTCCTTTTTAATCAAATTACGGGTGATATATTTACCCTTAAATAATAAGTATAGCCTAAATTTAAACACATTTCAATAGATATTTTTCTGAATTTGTGCAAACAGAGAGCCGACCGAATTTGCACTTGACTTTTACGCATAATATAGTTATACTGTAGAAGAAGTTAACAGAAAGCGAGGACATTACTATGGCTGACAACGAAAATATCCTTGAAGAAATGGAAAACGAAGGTGCGCTCATCACCCTTACAGATGAAGAGGGCAACGAGGTTGAATTTGAATTTCTTGACGTTATTGAATATGACAATGACGAATATATAGTTCTCATTGAAAATGACGAGGACGCAGATGAGGTTGTAATTCTCAAAATCAATGCGCTTGACGAAGAAACCGAAGAGTATGTGAGCATTGACGATGAAGAAATCTTGCAGACCGTATTTGATATGTTCAAAAAGAAATACGAAGGCGACATAAACTTTGAATAAAATTTTCGGCTGTATTGGGAAACCGACACAGCCGATTTTTTTATAATAAAGAACGGAGGTCACAAATGCAGAAAATTTTAATCACAGGCGGCACTACCTTTGTCAGCAGATTTACTGCCGAATACTTTGTCAACAAGGATGACGAAGTTTACGTCATCAACCGCAACAACAAAACTCAGGTAAACGGAGTAAATCTGATTGACTGCGACAGAACAAGGCTTAAAAACAGGCTTAAAGGCACACACTTCGACGTTGTGCTCGACGTCACCGCCTACACCGAGGAACACGTTAAAACGCTGTTAAACGCACTCGACAGCTTTGACGATTACATTTTCATAAGCTCAAGCGCCGTCTATCCCGAAACAAACATTCAGCCGTTTACGGAAAATCAGGTTTGCGGCAAAAACTCCGTCTGGGGCGATTACGGCAAAAACAAGCTTGCCGCTGAAAAATATCTGATTAAAAATCTTCCGTCTGCGTATATATTGCGTCCTCCCTATTTTTACGGCGTGTATGAAAACCTCTACCGTGAGCCGTTTGTCTTTGACTGCGCCGAAAAGGACCGTCCGTTTTACATACCCGAAAACGGCGAAATGAAACTGCAGTTTTTCAATGTAAATGACCTTTGCCGATTTATCGACATTCTGCTTGAAAAGCACCCCGAAAACAAAATTTTCAACCTCGGCAACATAGAAACCGTTACAATCAAGGACTGGGTAACGCTCTGCTACAAGGCTGTCGGGAAAACTCCGCAATTCGTAAGCGTTGACAAAGCAGTTAATCAGCGCAGTTATTTCTGCTTTTACGACTACGAATACAAGCTTGACGTTTCAAAGCAGTACGAGCTAATGAATTCAACCGTTCCGCTTGAACAAGGTTTAAAGGAAGAGTACGTTTGGTACAAGTCAAATCACAACGCAGTAAATAAAAAGCCGTATATTGAATTTATTGAATACAATTTCTGATAAACAGGGCGGATAACTTTTCGGTTATCCGCCCTGATACTAATTTCTTTCGCAAATCACGTAATACCTGTCAAAGCCGCCGCTGTTGTTTGAAATGCAGGTAATCATCGTCAACAAATCCCTGTCTTTTTTGATGAAAATATCCTGCGACTGATTCGGCTTGCAGACTTTTGTTTCAACCACCTTATACGTCAGGGTATCCCAGTAATTGCGCAGCTTAACCTCATCGCCGATTTGCAGGTTACGCAGATTATCAAAGAAAATCCTGCCGATATAGCCCGTATGTCCTGCAAGCACGGTGTTGGTGTTTTTGCCGCCGAGCGGCAGTGAGGTGTATGTCAGGTGAGCCGCACCGTAGCTCATAGTCGCATCATTTGCACCGAGGTAAATCGGCAGCTTCATATTGATTGACTCAGCCGAAACATAGCCGTAAATTCCGTCGGTTATTCCGTAACTGCTCAAATCAAGCGACGGCTGAGCATAAGCATAATCGTCAATAAGCAGTGAGCTCTGATTCGTCTTTAAATTTTCGTTGTACTCCACGCTGTCCTTATAAAGCCTGTCAAGGTCAGCCTTGAACACAACTGGATTGTCCGATTTTCTGTTGCCGTTTTCGTCAAGCAGATAGCCCTCATCGTCTACCTTTCCCTGTTCGTGTGCGTCCTCATAAGTCAGTCCGTCATCAACAAGATTTTCAAGCTGGCTGTCAAATTTTTCCGTTTCGGAGTTTGCAATCTGAGTTCCGATAAAGTTCGACACAATCGGAAACATAAACAGACCTATGCCTGCAACGAGCATTACAATTGCAACGCCTGTGACTATTTTTCTCCACAAAATCAATCACCGTCCTGTATTTCGGTAATATCTTCGTCTTTGTTTTTATCAGCATGACGCTTTTTCTTTTTTGAACGTCTTAAGCAGATTATCACTATTATAACCACAATCGCAATAAATCCGACAATAATCAGAGCCGCCGCCCAGTAAGGGATTTTATATCCGAGAAAGAATATACCCTCGTCGCCGAAGCTTGCGGCGCTTGCCCCCGTAGTAATGTACTTTGAGTCGTCATATTCAACTCTTTTTCCTCTTACAAGCAGTCGATGAGTGTTGACGCTGTACGGCGTACAGGTCAGAAGCGTTACGTAATCCTCACCCTTGACTACCCTCAAATCGTCGGTTTCTTCGGGCAGGACAACCTTGATACTGTCCACTTCATATTTTAATACCCTGTCAAGAACGTGAACGTAAAATTCATCGCCCTCCTCCATATCCGTAAGATAGTCAAAAAACGTTTCACCCGGATATGCTGTGTGAGCGGAAATTACCGAATGAGTGCTTTCTCCTCCGATTGGCAGTGAGGTGTTTTGCAGATGACCTGCACCCTTTGCAAGAATATTCTCCGTCGTACCGTGATAAATCGGCAGATACACGTTGATTTTCGGAATATCAATATATCCTATCAGTCCATTGCCGTCAACGTTCAGTGTTTTCTCGTAATTTGCTCCGATTTTTTTATAAGCTTTTTCGTCAAACGGGTCGGTAATGATTACGTTGTTTGTCAGGCTGTGATTATATTTCTCCGCCTGCTTAAACATCTCAAGAGTTTCCTCTGAGGACATCTGCTTTGTTGTCTTTGTGTACTCCTCAACGTGGTTTCTGCTGTCAATGTTATTGATAACAGAGCTCACCAGAGGGTAGCTCATTATTCCTACTCCTGCAATAAAAATAAGTATAATGCCAAAAATTGCAAGTTTTCTTTTCATAGATACTTCCTTTATTTTCCTTTTATATGTGTGTCTCCGTAAATTTCGGCGTAGACATTCGAGTCAAGTATCATTCTTGAAACGGTAAACATATTTGTGCACTTGTTGTTAAGTAAGTCAATGTCGTCCTTTTCAGCGGCATTTTCAAAAGCGGTATATTCTCCGCTGTTTGCATTGTACATACCGTTCTGCGAAATCCAGCTTCTGTCAGCAAAGACAACAAACGGCTCTTTGCTGCCGAAAACATCTGTGCCGATAATCGTTCGGCTGTCGTACTCAAAGCCGAGCATATTGAGCAGAGTCGGCAGAACATCTAAACTTGAGCAGTACGTTTTCACGCTTACAGGTTCTTCCATTGAGCCGCTCCACAAAAGCCACGAATTTTTGTATCTTTCAAAAACAGTGTCAACCTTGTGACCGGCAAGCTCATCAAGACCGTTGAACTCGTCAAGCGAGTACGGATAGTGGTCGGTTGTCAGGCAGATAACCGTGTTGTCAAGCTTTCCTGCCTTTTCAAGCCTGTCAACAAGGTACTCAAGTGCCTTGTCAAGCTCAATATTTGCCGAAAGGTAACCCTTAACCTCATCGCTGTATTTCAGATTCTTCACCAAGTCGGCGTTGCGCTGACTAATTGTGTTGTACGAATACCCTCCGTGACCGCTTACTGTCATATAGTAAACGCTGAAGCTGTCGGCGTTTATGTAATCATCAACGGTCTTCTGCATCATCTTCAAATCGGAATTTGGCCACACGTCTTCGCCAAGGTCAAGTCCCTTGCCTATAGCCGAATAATCGTAGCCGATATTTGTAAGGTACTTGTCACGGTCGTAGTAATCGTAGGTATGATTGTGATATGCCCTCACCTCTTGATAGCCGTTTGTGCGGCTCTGTTCTCCGAGTGTAAACGGAAAACTCACGTTATCCTCGGCAGACTGCGAAAAGCTCCACACACCCGACTTTGGCGTAAGTCCCGTCAGGTTTGCATACTCGCCGTCGGTTGTGCTCACTCCCCACGCAGGCGAGTAGTAATTTTCAAACTGAAAGCCCTCGCTGTACATTTTGTAGAGAGTCGGCGTTAAATCCTTGTCAATTACGTACTGCGAAAAGCTCTCTGCCGTTATGAAAATTATGTTATAATCCTTGAAAATTCTCGTATATTCATTAGTATAGCTCGGCTTTTCGCTTAAAAAATAATCATAAAGCGATTTTAAATCATCATTATCGGTTTTTTCCGACAGCTTTTCAAAATCCGTTTCTATAATCTGCGCCTTAACCTTTTTGTCAGGTATATCTGCCGTAGCAGGTGAACCAGTTGTTGAAGGCTCTGTGCTTTCGGGTTTGCGGATATTTGATTTGTAACCGAAAAGCATACGGCTTATGTCGAGCCGTTGCATTGTAAAAAGTCCGAATTTTTCGCAAGCGGAGTTCTGCTGAAGCTCGCCGTGATAAAGGTTATACGAGCTTTTTGTGTTTGACGAAGCTTTGTCAATATTTACGCTCAGCATACCGATTACCTGAAAAGCAACTGCGGCGCAAAGAAGAATAATCTTTACGGAGATTTTCGATTTATTGAACATTGAAAGCCTTTTACCGAAAATTATACAGAACACAAGCGGCAGAAACATAAGCAAAATAAAAAATATTCTGCTTTTTATAGCCGTAAAAATCATATCAACGGAGTTAAGTGCCTGTCCTGCACCGCCCCTTGAAATGCTGTTGATGACAAAGAACGTTCCGAATACGTTGTTGTAAACAATCTGCGCACTGTACCAGATTGCAAGAATTGCCGTAAGAATACAGGCAATCAGCCTGTTAATTCTGCCGCTTTTGAAAATTGACGAAACAACAGTCAGCACGCAGGCAGGTACAAGAGAAAATATTGCGGTAAAAATCGCACCGTCAACAAGCGAAAAACCGACTGAAAGCTTTACCGCAAGCTCCATAAATAGAATAGAAATCGGAAAATAAAGAAGTGTCAGTACAAGCTCTCTTTTCTTGTGTGACGGAGTGTTATTTTCATAATATGTAAAGTTATTTTCATTAGGATTAATGAAATGATTTCGGCGTTCAAAGCCGTTGGATAAGTTAATCTGAGTGGACATAAAATTTTCCTGTCTTTAATATTTAAAATTAAATATATTATAAAACCTTTGCGCAAATATTGCAATAGTTTGCTGTCGATACAACTGCTGCAACTTCAAGATATGTTGTAATTCTGCTAATCAAATAAACCATAATTTGTCGAGTGCCCCGACGGGCAAAATTAATGATTGTAGCGGCGAACTGTGTTCGCCATATTTCATAAATTGCGTTGCAATTTATGAAACGGGACGTCAAGGATGCCGCCCCCTACGGCAATACTGGAAACGTTTGTGTTTCAATCGTAGGGGACGGGTTACTACACGTCCCTATGTATAAATTCTACAACAATTTATACATTATGGCGAACGTAG
>DXYG01000061.1 GCA_019415925.1 Clostridiales bacterium | reverse complement strand
ATATATATTTCAGACTTTTTTCATTATATTTTTTCGACTTTTTTCTCAGCTCTTTACTTTTTGATATATTTATTGTATAATAATCTGTAAAAGCAATTACTGAAAAACACTTGCTTTTAATATAAGTATAAAAAGGATAGGAGGGACAAAAACATAATGATTAGCGGTGCTGAAATTATGGTAAAATGTTTGGAGGCTGAGGGCGTTTCAGTCGTCTTTGGTTATCCGGGTGCTGCGATATGCCCGTTTTACGATAAAATCTATGATTCTGATATTAAGCACATTCTCGTCCGTCAGGAGCAGAACGCTGCTCACGCCGCAAGCGGATACGCACGCTGCAGCGGCAGACCGGGTGTTTGCGTCGCAACCTCCGGTCCGGGTGCGACAAACCTTATCACGGGTATTGCCACCGCCTACACCGACTCAATCCCTATGATTGCAATTACGGGACAGGTACGTTCCGACCTGCTGGGGCGTGACGTGTTTCAGGAGGCTGACATCACAGGTGCCTGCGAACCGTTTGTAAAGCACAGCTACCTTGTAAGCAAAACCGAGGATTTGCCCCGTGTTTTCAAAGAGGCGTTTCATATTGCCTCAACAGGCAGACAGGGACCTGTACTTATTGACATTCCTATGGATATTCAGACCAACGAAATTGAGGAGTTTGTATATCCCGACAGCGTAAATATCATCGGCTACAAGCCCAACACAAAAGGTCACACAATTCAGGTAAAGCGAGCAATTGACGCTATCAAAGCAAGCAAACGTCCGCTTATTGTATCGGGCGGCGGTGTTCTTAGCTCAGGCGTTAAGCTTAAATTTCAGGATTTTGCGTTGAAAACGAGAATTCCCGTAATCTCTACGATGATGGGAATCGGCGTTATGCCAAGCGAGCACGAGCTTTATCTCGGTATGCTCGGCACACACGGCAAGGCTGTTGCAAACCGTGCACTCCACGAGGCTGACCTTGTAATCGTATGCGGTGCAAGACTCGGTGACAGAGCCGTTGCCGCACCTCATCAGATGAGTGAAAATACAACCGTTATCCACATTGACATTGACCCTGCGGAAATCGGTAAGAACGTAAAAACCGAAATTCCGATTGTAGGCGATATGAGAAATGTTCTTGATATGCTTGTTGAAAATATCGGCGACTACACCGTTCCCGAACAGTGGCAGGAAACCGTAAAAACGTGGAAAAAGGATTTGTTCAAAACTCCTCCCGTTTTTGAAGGCTACGTTGAGCCGAGAACACTGGTCAGCCACCTTAGCGCAATGTTCCGTTCAAAGGCAATTCTTGTTGCCGACGTAGGACAGAACCAGATATGGTGCGCAAACAACTTCCGAATCCGTGAAGGCAGATTCCTCACAACAGGCGGTATGGGTACTATGGGTTACTCAATTCCCGCCGCAGTGGGCGCAAAGTTTGCTCGCCCCGACCGTGACGTTATTGCAGTCTGCGGTGACGGAAGCTTTCAGATGGGTATGAACGAGCTTGCAACAATTGCAGGCAACAATCTCAACATAAAAATCATTATTATGAGAAATTCCAGACTCGGAATGGTGCGTGAGCTTCAGGACAAAAACTACAACGGCAGACACAGCGCAACTATTCTCAACGGCGACCCCGATTTTCTTACAATTGCAAAAGCCTACGGAATTGACTGTGCCGAGGCAAGCTCCAACGAAGAGGCTGAAAACATCATCAAGGGAATCGTTGACTCCGACAAGCCGTTTATCCTTGTCTGCAACGTATATCCCGATACTCCGTCTATTTAATGAGGTGAGAAAATGCAGTATACATTATCAATACTTGTTGAAAATCAGGCGGGCGTTCTCTCAAAAATTTCGGGACTTTTCTCTCGCAGAGGATTTAACATTGACTCTCTCGCCGTCGGCGTAACAAACAATCCCGACGTTTCGAGAATTACCATAGTTGCTAACGGTGACGAATACGTTGTTGAACAGCTTGAAAAACAGCTCAACAAGCTTATTCCCGTCATCAAGGTAAAACGCCTTGACGAGGGTAACTTCATCAGCCGTGAGCTTACGCTTATCAAGGTACATTGTCCTGCCGCTAAGCGTGCAGAGATTATTCAGACGGTTGAAATTATGCAGGCAAAAATCGTTGATGTTGCCACAAACTGCGTTACGATTGAATACTGCGAATGTGCAAACCGTGTTAACACACTTATTGATTTACTCAAGCCTTATGGTATCCGTGAGATTGTAAGAACAGGTACTGTTGCCATTGACAGAGGCACAGCTTCGGTTTCCGTTTAATCTTACAGAATAACATATACATATTTATTATGCCGCAATCTGCGGTAAGGAGGATTCATTAAAATGAAAGACTACAAAGAAAACATGAAAGCACCAATCTATTACCAGTCAGACTGTAACCTTTCTTTACTCGACGGTAAGAAAATTGCAATCATCGGTTACGGCAGCCAGGGTCACGCTCACGCTCTTAACCTTAGAGATTCAGGCTGTGATGTAATTATCGGTCTTTACAATGGAAGTAAGTCATGGGCTAAAGCTGAGGCACAGGGCTTTAAAGTATATACAGCTGCCGAAGCTGCAAAACAGGCTGACATCATTATGATTCTTATCAACGACGAGAAGCAGGCTGCTCTCTACAAGAACGACATCGAGCCTAACCTCGAAGCAGGCAATATGCTTATGTTCGCTCACGGCTTCAACATTCACTTTGAGCAGATTGTTCCTCCTGCTGACGTTGACGTTACAATGGTTGCTCCTAAGGGACCCGGTCACACAGTAAGAAGCGAATATCAGGTTGGAAAGGGTGTTCCCTGTCTTGTTGCTGTTCATCAGGACGCTACAGGCAAGGCTAAAGACCTCGCACTCGCTTACGCTCTCGGTATCGGCGGCGCAAGAGCAGGTGTTCTTGAAACAAACTTCAGAACAGAAACAGAAACCGACCTCTTCGGTGAACAGGCTGTTCTCTGCGGCGGTGTTTGCGCACTTATGCAGGCAGGCTTTGAAACACTCTGCGAAGCTGGTTACGACCCCAGAAACGCTTACTTTGAGTGTATTCACGAGATGAAGCTCATCGTTGACCTTATTTATCAGTCAGGCTTTGCAGGTATGAGATACTCAATCTCCAACACTGCTGAGTACGGCGACTACATCACAGGTCCCAAGATTATCACAGAGGACACAAAGAAGGCTATGAAGCAGGTTCTTTCCGACATTCAGGACGGTACATTTGCTAAGGACTTCCTCCTTGATATGTCAAAGGCAGGCGGTCAGGCTCACTTCCGTGCAATGAGAAAGCTCGCTGCCGAAGCTCCTGCCGAAACAATCGGTAAGGAAGTAAGAAAGCTCTACAGCTGGTCAGATGAGGACAAGCTTATCAACAACTGATTTTATTACTTCAAAAATAATGGTCGGTGCACCGATTTGGTGTCCGACCATTTTGTTTTTTATGGTTATCCCTTTTAATCCGCTAAATCATAATTTAGCGGCGAAGCCGCCGCAGGCAAATCGAGTGGAAAAATCAGATTTGTTTTGAAAAAACGGATACCCGAATTTTAAGTTAATATATAGGTAACGTTTCGGGACGTCAAGGATGCCGTCCCCTACGGCTATAAAGGAAACGTTTGAATTTAATTTCGTAGGGGACGGGTTCCTACACGTCCCTAAACGTTGACGATAAATCAATCAAAGGAAAACAAACTTATCCAAACAACACGCATTATTACAAATTCGGAGATTTGCGTGTCGAGGCACTCGACCGACCATTAACTCCACTCTTCACTCTCCACACTCCACTCTTTTAATAAGTATGGTCGCAGATTTCGTTGATTTTGTCACGGAGCTTTAAAAAATCATCAAAAGCCTCGGGCTTTCTTCGTGGGTCACGCAAAACTGCGGCAGGGTGAAGCATAGCCATCATCTGTATTCCGCCCTTTTCAAACCACAAGCCGTGCTCCTTTGTAATTTTTATATCGGACTTGATAATTCTGCCTGCGGCTATTCTTCCAAGGCATACGATGATTTTCGGGTTAATCATCTTTACCTGCGCCCTCAGCCACTCAATGCACTGCTCCTGCTCCTCGGGCTTCGGGTCACGGTTCTGCGGAGGACGGCATTTTACGATATTTGCTATGTAGATATTCTTGTTTCTGTCGAGGTCAACGGCAGTAAGCATCTTGTCAAGCAGCTTGCCTGCCCTGCCGACAAACGGTTCGCCCTGCAAGTCCTCGTTTTCTCCGGGGCCTTCGCCGATAAACATAACCTCGGCGTTCTCGTTTCCAACGCCGACAACTACATTGTGCCTTGTTTTGCAAAGCTCGCATTTTTCGCACTGCTCACAGGCAGTTTTTAATTCTTCCCAAGTATTATACATAAAAATTATCCTTTCCGTGTACAAACCGTTGAAATTTGTTCAATTTAGTAGTAAAATAAATATATCAAGCCGCAAACGGCTAAATTTAACGAATGGTGGTTAATAAAATGAAAGTAATGGTTGAAACATCTGCTCATCACGTTCACGTTACCAAAGAAACTCTTGAGGCTCTCTTTGGCAAGGGCGCAACACTCACAAATAAAAAGGACCTTTCACAGCCCGGACAGTTTGCCTGCGTTGAAAAGGTAACTGTTGTAGGTCCGAAAAGCGAAATGAAAATGTCAATCCTCGGTCCCGAAAGAAGTGCAGATCAGGTTGAAATCTCACTTACTGACGCAAGAAAGCTCGGCATTGCCGCTCCTGTTAAGGAATCAGGCGACATTGCAGGAACTCCCGGCTGTAAGCTCGTAGGACCTGAGGGCGAGGTTGAAATTGAGTGCGGAGTAATCGCCGCTAAAAGACACATTCACCTTGACCCCGCAACAGCAGAGCAGTTCGGTCTTAAGGACAAGCAGATTGTATCCGTTAAAGTCGGCGAAAGCACAGGCAGAGCAACAACCTTCGGCGACGTTGTTATCCGTGTAAGCCCCAGCTACGCTCCTGCAATGCACATTGACACCGACGAGTCAAACGCCGCAGGATTGGGCGGAACGGTTGACGGCGAAATCATCGCTTAAGAAATACTCAAATTCAAAGGTTGTCCGAAAGGACAGCCTTTTTTATTTTATCGGCTCACACAATTAATGATTGTAGCGGCGAACTGCGTTCGCCATAATGCAAAAATTGCGTTACAATTTTTGCATAGGGACGTCTGAGAAGCCGTCCCCTACGGAAATGTTGTTATAATTCCAACGCTAAATTATAAATCACTCAAAAACGTGTGCAGAAAATCGGGGAAAATCTCTCTCCACGCCTTTTCGTTGTGCTCGTTTTCAAACAAGATTACTTCGTTCATCATATCGTAGGGGTAGCCTGTTTCGGGCAATAAATCGTACATCATTTCAGTACCCTCAAAAATCACCTGTTCAAGCTCGTCACCGTTTCCGCTGTAAATGTAGAGATACGGCATATTATCAGTCATTTTATTCAGCAGATAATTTCTCCAGTCGTCACTTGTATAGCAGAGAAACGCAGGAGAAAACGCACCAATAAAGCTAAAAAAGCCGCTGTGCTCCACTCCCGAAAAGAAAGACATCAAGCCGCCCGAGGAGCTTCCGCAAACTGCTCTGCCACGCCTGTCCGTCCTTACCGGGAAATTTTCTTCAACGTACGGCACAACCGTATTCATCAGAAAATCATCAAAAATTTCGCCCTGCGGAGTGAAAATATCGTTAAAGTATTCCCTGTGCTGAATTTTTCCTATGCTTTTGGGCGTAAGCTCACTGTCACGGTAAATATTTCCGTTGTCTATGCCGACAATCACCGTTCCCGACAAGCCGTTTTTCATTTCGTTTTCAACAGCCTTTACTACCTCCCACGAGCCGAAAGGCGTTGAGTTATCATCAAAAAGATTCTGTCCGTCGGTCATATAGACTACGGGCAGTTTTTCGTTTTCGTTGTGTTCGGGTACGTAAATCCACACACGTCTTTCCCCTTTGTCGGGAAACGGCAGATTGATGGTATGAAGCTTAGAATTTGTCATAAATATCACCGATACTATTAAAACACAAAATTTAAAATCTTTCAAGCTGTATAAAAGAGAATTTACTGCCGATAATAGCTTACGAGGTGATTTTATATGATTAACGATGTTGAAATGCTTACTTATGTCCTGCAAAACGCCGAGATGGGCTGTCAAGGAATTACGAGCGTGCGAAAAAAACTGCACGACAGCAGAGTTGACGGCGTGCTGTGCGAGCAGCTTATAAAGTACGGAAAAATTTATCACTGTGCAAACAGTATGCTTCGCAGCCGAGGTGCGGAAATTCACCACGTAAGTCCCGTTACAAAAACAATGACCCGCATTGCGGCTGAACGTGACCTCAAGCGTGACTCCTCAGCATCGCACATTGCG
The DNA here is from genome assembly GCA_019415925.1 of Clostridiales bacterium. GTDB lineage: Bacteria > Bacillota > Clostridia > Oscillospirales > Acutalibacteraceae > Ruminococcoides. The sequence continues at coordinate 9,260 of DXYG01000061.1, read as the reverse complement.
GAAATGATGATTAAGGGCAACACAATGGGAGTAAACAAAATGTCACGTCACATACGTGATTACGACGGAAAAGACCCACACGTCAGCACGCTTGCCAAAAAGATGCTCGACACCGAGGAAGAAAACATCAGGGAAATGAAAGCGTTTTTATAACTTCTCACTCATACAAGATGTTTTCCTATCTGCAAAATTGCGTTGTGACTGCAAATCAATTTTCCGTTTTCCCTGATACGTGCAGTTTCGACCCTGCTCATTCTTCTTTTGCCGTATTCCGAAAGCAGTCTTTTCAGCTTTTTGGGAATTGATGGATATTCAAACACAATATAGTAACTATCATCATAAAGATATGCCGAATTTCTGTTACAGCAGACGTTGAGTCTGTACAGCTTTTCAAGCGTATCAAGAAAATTTCCGCTGCCGCCCAGAGAATAACAGACGCACTCCCCCGTGTCCTTCATTCTGTAGCTGCGGCGGATTTTTTCATAAACGGTAATCAGAATATAACATTCGTCCTCAAACGGCAGAGCCTCAATATCTACATTCCTGTTGCAAATTTCAACCCCTGCCTTTGAACAGCCGAGCCGCATAATTTTTATCAGTGCCTTGCGTGAATTGCTGTCGTAAATGTCCATTTTTTCGAAATCAATCGAAAAGTCCTCCATATCTTTAGTGCATAGAATTATCAGCACCTTATTTTCTCCAAGTTTATCAACAGTCAAAGCCCTTCCTCCAAAAAATAATACTATTAACATATTATGATTTATACATATATTTTGCAAGTGAATATTAGTGGAAAAATGACAGGAAAATATTAATAATATATATTGCTAATTCTAACTTAAAATGATAAAATTGTAATGTAAATTAATAATAAGAGGGTGCTATTTATGCCAAACTGGCTTAACGACGCAGTATTTTATGAAATATATCCGCAGAGCTTTTACGACTCGAACGGTGACGGTATCGGAGATATAAACGGAATCATTGAAAAACTTGACTATGTAAAGGGACTTGGCTGTAACGCAATATGGCTCAATCCCGTTTATGACTCACCTTTTATGGACGCAGGCTACGACGTTCGCAACTACAAGCAGGTTGCCGCTCGTTACGGAACAAACGACGACCTTGTTAATCTCTTTAACGAAGCTCACAAAAAGGGAATTAAAATTCTTCTTGACCTTGTTCCCGGTCACACATCAGACACTCACCCTTGGTTTCTTGAAGCAAAAAAGGCGGCTGAAAGCGAATATTCAAACCGCTATATCTTTACCCAAAACGTCTGGGACGCTCCGCCCGAGTACAGAATGATGTGCGGAATCTGCGAGCGTAACGGCAACTATATGGTAAACTATTTCAGTTCACAGCCTGCGCTCAACTATGGATTTTATGAAATCACCCACCCCGAGTGGCAGCTTCCCTGCGACCACCCCGACTGTCTTGCAACGGTTGAAGCAATCAAGGACGTAATGCGTTTCTGGCTTGACAAGGGTGCTGACGGATTCAGAGTTGATATGGCTGATTCGCTTGTTAAAAACGACGACGAAAAAATCGCAACCGCTAAAATCTGGAGAGGCGTTCGTGAAATGCTCGACGAAGAATACCCCGAGGCTGCAATGGTTTCGGAGTGGTGTTCTCCCGACCGTGCAATCAACAACGCCGGCTTTCATATGGACTTTTACCTCGACCACTTCGGCAATGGCTACAACATTCTTTCACGCTGTGGCGAATGGGGCGACAAGGCTGTTTTCAATCCGAACGGTAAGGGTGATATAAAGGCTTTTGCAGACGAGTATCTTCCCGCTTACGAGCGTTCAAAGAACAACGGCTATATCAGCTATATGACCAATAACCACGATATGCCAAGAATTACGGCTTATCTTGACAAAAATGCTATTAAGCTCTTCAACGCCTTTATATTCACAATGCCCGGCGTTCCGTTCCTCTATTACGGTGATGAGCTTGGTATGAGATATCAGAAGGATTTAGTAAGCAAGGAGGGCGGTTTCAGCAGAACAGGCTCACGTACTCCTATGCAGTGGAACAGCGGCAAGAACCTCGGTTTCTCAACAAGCGACGAGCCTTATCTCCCTGTTGACAAAAACGCAGACGCTCCGACTGTTGAAAATCAGCAGAACGATGAGGACAGCATTTACAAGGTTGTCACAGATATCATTGCTCTCCGTCACAAGTACGACGACTTAAAGGGCAACGGCGAGCTTGAGTTTGTTTACGAGGACGGCAAAATTCCGTTCTTCTACAGAAGAGGAAGCCTTGTTATGTTCTTTAACCCGCTCGGTGTTGAAAGTGAAATCAAGACAAGCTACAACGGAGATAAGCTCTACGAGCTTGGTAATACAGAATTTACAGACGGCAAAATTAAAATGTCACCGCAAAGCTTTGTGATGATTAAATTATAAAAAACTGAGTATTCTAAATAAAACCACCTGCCGATTATGACAGGTGGTTTTTATTGCAAAATCTATATAGTTTTAAATAACCGTTACTTTATTGTGAGAAGCTTTTTATCAAAGCCCTGCTTTTCAATCAGCCTTGCAAGCGGAAGTCCGAGCACAATCAGCACTCCAAGCTCGCCGAGAGCCACACATCCGCCCTGCAAAAGGAAATCGCCGAAGTGGAAGCCGCCCTCAACAAAGAAAAATTCAATCTCAAAGCCTACGATAATTCCGTTAGCCAGCGCAGGCATAAGAGCCGCCGCAACAGGGAGTTTAAACAACCTTTTGTTGCGCAGTAAGTACATAAGCACAGCCGCAAGCAGGCTTGCAAGCGAACCGAAAATCATATCGTACGGTCCGAGCACTGACAGAGAGCTTATGTTTGCTATTACACAGCCTATCGTTAGTCCCGGAATTGACGCAGGAGTGAACACCGCAAGAATCGTGAGCACCTCAGCCACTCTGAACTGAACAGCCATTGATGCCGTACCGGGCAACAGGGTGTTTTGCAGGATTGTCAGCGTTGCATAAAGTGCGGCTATGACAGCCGCCTGTACAATGTACACGGTTGATTTTGTTTTCATATTAAATTCCTCCGTAGTATTTTTTTAGAGTCTGGATTTTGCGAACAGACCTTGCACTTTTCATACATAAATGTGCGAATACTAATATATCATAAAAATCTTGAAAATGCAATTGACTGAATAAAAAATTTACTGTAAAATGGATTTATGAGAAATTATAAATTTGTTAAATTCGAAAATAGAATAAAATCCGCTCTGGCAGTCGTTTCGATTTTGCTTTTGGCATTAATGCTCTGCTCCTGCAATTTCAGTTTGGACAGTATTCTTAGTATTCTTGACAATAAGCCGACAAAGACTGTTCAGGAAACTACGGAATCTTCAACAGAGCCTAAGCCCGAACGTAAGGTTGAAACAAGCTACAGCTACGATAATCTTTCGTCCGACAAGCTAAAGGAGCTTTATATGAAGATTGACGAGTATGCCGAAATAGCCTCAGTCGGATATTGTATTATTAACGCTCCGCTTAATGAAATGCAGTTAACCGAAGCTGTTGAAGCCTACAAAAATGACCACCCCGAGGTTTTCTGGCTGAAAAGCGATTTTGAATATATCGACAATGACGACAGCACCTCGTTGTTCCTCAGCTACAGCGTACAGCCCGACAACTCTGACCCTGACAGGCTAAAAAAGGCAAAGGAAAAATTTAATAGAACGGTTGATAAAATCATTGACGGCGCACCAAAAAACGCCACAGATTATGAGCTGGAGCTTTACGTAAATGACTATCTCGTTGACAACTGCGTTTATGACAAGGAAGCCGCCGAATCCGAAAAACTTATAGGTCACGAGAACGACGCTTACGGTGCATTAGTTGAGAAAAAAGCCGTTTGCGAGGGATATTCAAGGGCATTTCAGCTTTTGTGCAACAGGCTTGGAATTGACTGCATTAACATTTCGGGAACTGCCGACGGTGAATCTCACGCATGGAACAATGTCAAGCTTGACGGCGAGTGGTACGAGGTTGACGTAACATGGAACGATACCGATGGCGATACGGAATTTCCTATATACGACTATTTTAATCTTCCGTCCGATGAGTTTTCCGAATCGCACAGTACTTCTCCGCTTTACAGCGAAATATCGTTAAGCGCATACGAAAACACTGATTACTATTTTAATGTTTTCGCTCCCGAATGCAAGGGAACTAAGTATTACTACTACAGCTACAGCTGTGTGACTGTTTATGATATAAACGACAGCGAGGAAATTACAAATGCATTTGCACAGGCGGCAAAGGACGGAGAAAAATATTTTGACTTTGTAATTGACGAAAGTCTTGATTTTAATACTACCGCCGATGAAATTATATATAACGGCTATCTTGCCGAGTGGATTGCCAACGCAAACCTTGCCAATTGGTATACTCCAACTCTTAATGAAGAAGCTCGTGTTTACAGCAATGAAGCAGTTAATGTAATTACGGTTTTTCTTGAATACTATTAAGAAGGAATGATAAAATGAAGTACGATGTTCAGAAGTTTCAGCTGATTTCAAATGAAGAAATTGCTGAGGGTATTTTTGATATGAGGGTAAAAAACGAGGAGCTTGCACCGCTTGCAAAATGCGGTCAGTTTGCCCACGTTTATGTGCCGTCAAAAACTCTGCGCCGTCCGATTTCGGTATGCGACAGCGAAAACGGAGTGTTAAGACTTGTGTATCAGGTCAAGGGTGAGGGTACAAGGCTGATGTCTGAGATGAAAGAGGGCACTGACGTTGACATTCTTGCTCCTCTCGGCAACGGCTTTAAAATTGAAAAGGGCAAGCGTTACTGCCTAATCGGCGGAGGAATAGGTGTTCCGCCAATGCTTTACACTGCAAAGCAGACCGAAAATCCGCTTGTAATAACAGGCTTTCGCAACAAGTCGCTTGTGATTTTGCAGGACGATTTCAAAAAAGCAGGAGCAGAGCTTGTGCTTGCAACCGACGACGGAAGCGCAGGTGTTCACGGCTTTGTAACCGATATTTTAAAGGAAAGAATCAACGAATTTGACGAGGTTTGCGCCTGCGGCCCCACCCCTATGCTGAAAGCTGTTGCCGCAGTTTGCAAAGAAAACAACAAGCCGTGTCAGATTTCTCTTGAGGAGAGAATGGCCTGCGGAATAGGTGCCTGCCTTGTGTGCGCCGTAAAGGTAAGGAAAAACGGTGAGGAAATTATGCAGCACGTCTGCAAAAACGGCCCCGTATTCAATGCAGAGGAGGTTGTGTTTTAATGGCTGATTTATCGGTAAAAATTGCAGGAGTAAAATTTAACAATCCGCTTATTGCCGCTTCGGGCACCTTCGGCTTCGGCCGTGAATACGGCGAATTTTATCCGCTTGAAAAGCTCGGCGGAATTTCGTGCAAGGGAATTACACTTAAACGTCGTGACGGCAACCCTGTTCCCAGAGTTGCAGAAACTCCGTCGGGTATGCTCAACGCAGTTGGTTTGCAAAATCCGGGTGTTGACGTGTTCATCAAAGAGGACTTGCCTTGGCTTAAACAGCAGAACACTGTAGTAATTGCAAATATTGCAGGCAACACTCCCGAGGAATACTGCGAAATGGCTGAAAAGCTCAGCGACACCGACATTGATATGATAGAATTGAACATTTCCTGCCCCAACGTAAAGAGCGGCGGCGTTCAGTTCGGAACAAGCTGTGAGTCCGTCGGAGCAATCACCGACGCAGTTCGCAGACATTGCACAAAGCCGCTTATCGTTAAATTAAGCCCCAACGTAACCGACATTGTTTCAATCGCAAAGTCGGCTGAAGCAAACGGTGCAGACGCAATTTCAATGATAAACACCTTAACAGGAATGAGAATTGACATCAACACTCGCCGTCCGATTATCCGCAACAACACAGGCGGAATGAGCGGTCCTGCGGTGTTCCCTATTGCAGTCAGAATGGTGTGGCAGGTTGCAGGCGCCGTTAAAATTCCGATAATCGGAATGGGCGGAATTTCAACGTGGCAGGACGCTGTTGAAATGCTGATTGCAGGTGCGTCTGCTCTGCAAATCGGAACTGTATTCTTTTCCGACCCGTACGCACCGATTAAGATTAACGAGAGTATCAACCGTTTTCTTGACGAAAACGGCTTGAAGAGCGTTACTGAGCTTACAGGCACTATCAAGCCTTGGTAACAAGGAATTAACATAAACATTGAATATTTACCGAATAAAAGTCCATAATAATCTCTCGGAGGGATTATATGGACTTTTGGCATGCTCTGATTACCGCACCTGTATCACTGCTTGTTTTATTCATATTGTCAAAGCTAATCGGCAACAAGCAGATGGCTAACCTGAATTTGTTTGACTACATCAACGGAATCACAATCGGTTCAATCGCCGCTGAGATGGCTACAAACGGCTTTGATGAATTTTTCGACTGCCTTATTGCGCTGATAATTTATGCGGCTGTAGTAATTCTGCTGTCCTACCTTTCACAGAAATCAATCGCATTAAGGCGATTATTTACAGGTAAAACCATTGTGCTTTACGACAGGGGCAAAATTTACAAGAAAAACCTTATGACGGCAAAAATTGATATGAACGAATTTCTTTCAATGCTGCGAAACAAGGGCTATTTCTGCCTTGAGGACATTGAAACGGCTTACCTTGAACAAAACGGTCAGCTATCGGTGCTTGTCAAAAGCAACAAGAGTCCCGTCACTCCTTTTGATATGAAAATAAGAGTAAACCGCACACGTCCCGAAGTCGTTGTAATCTCTGACGGCAAGTTGTTTGAGAAAAACCTCAAAAGCACCGGCAACAATACCGACTGGCTTAACCGACAGCTCAAAATCAAGGGACAAAAGCAAAAGGATATTTTCCTTGCGGTATGTGACGGTGACAACAACCTTAAAATCTATGAAATTTCCGAAAAGCGTGACACCAACGACCCGTTTGAATAATAATCATTTTTGTCAAAAAACACGTCGTTTTTGCAAACGCTATTGACATAAATTCAATTTACCTTAAAATGGAATAACAGCAGTATTATTAGTATCCGACAAAACAGACGGGAGTTTTTGCTGATGATTCCAACGCAGGTTTCCGAAGCTTTCAGAAGCACATTTGAAAACTTTTTTGCAGACAAGGATATAAAATGGTGCGGCGGCTGTTTTGCAGGTTACAAAAACGGCTTGTTTTCCTATGTAGAATTGATTGAAACGCATAATCAGCAAGGTGAAGATATTGATATAATTTACCGTGTACTACCCGAATTCTATGTTGACGAAAATACAATCTCGGGAAGTAAAAATTGTCTGTACACTTTCAGAATGATTGCGGACAGTCTGAACATACCTGTTGACTGCGGATTGAATAATTACGAAAGTTTTTTTGAAATATGCCTCGATATTTTAAAATCCGAGTATGACAGGCTGTTTTTTTACAACTCTGTTGAGGACTACGCTCAGCGAATGATTTACAACTGCAATCTGCTGATTGAATATGCAGGCAAAAACAACGAGTTTTCAAACATTTACGGTGAATTCCCGAATATGGACTTTACAAATCTTGCTTATTATTATCTTAAGCACAAGGGCGACGAGCAATGCGGCACCCTGATTATGAATCTGATAAGCGCATATAAAATTCTGCTTTATGACAAAATGAAGCACGGCAACATTGCAGAACTTAAAGAAAAACTTAACGACACAGAACAGCAAAAGCTTGAGAGCTTATTTGAAAATTACGGCAGACTCACGCATTTTGCCGAGGCTATGCTTGAAAACAATCTCCGCTTTTTTGCCGAAACTGAAAAAGATTTTGAGCTTAAAAGACTGCTCGGCAGAGATTACATACGTAAATTATTAAATTAATTTTTCATACTGAACGGACGGCAAACACCGTCCGTTTTTTGCTTAATAATAAACTTCTAAATCCTTTCCGAAAATCATATTAGTATCATATCGGGATAATCTGTCCCGACAGACTACAGTGTTTTTCGGTGATGCGTATGAAAAGAGCTTTGTGTGTGTTTATGGGCGTTCTGGTGATTGCAATTTCACTTATGACGCTTTTCGGCGGTCGTGACATAACCGACAGCAACTACATAAAATATGTTGAATTCAACGTTACAAAATCAGCTTTGCAGGCGGCTGTTGACCTTGATATTTCTTCTCAGAGCGAGAAGAACAAGCTTGATTTCATAACTCTGCTTGCCTATCTCGGAGCAAAATACGGCGGTGACTTTTCAAAGTATAAGTACTCGGATATGACCGACTTTGCCCAAAAGCTTTCAAACGGCGAAAGCGAAGAAAGTCTTACAAAGGATATGCAATACTATTCGTACTATAAAGAGGCGTACAGTGCGGCACTGAACGGAATGGTGGGCGCTTATGAGGAAGAACGTGAGGACGACAGCGGTAATAAGGTTATGGAGCAGAAGTACGGTATACGCTGGTTTTCTCCGATTGCAAAGACCTTTCCCTACTCCTGCTACGATGATTTCGGAGCTTTACGAACCTACGGCTACACCAGACCTCATCTTGGTCACGATATGATGGCGGCAGTCGGGACTCCTGTAATTGCAGTTGAATCAGGAAAAGTTGAATGTATGGGCTGGAACCGCTACGGCGGCTGGAGAATCGGCATACGCTCTGACGACAGCAAGCGATACTGGTATTACGCACATCTGCGGCAAAACAGACCGTTTGCCGAAAACTTAAAAGAGGGCGATACGGTAAAGGCAGGAGATGTAATCGGTTATGTCGGAAGAACAGGCTACAGCGACACCGAAAACACAAACGGAATAACAGAAAACCACCTGCATATAGGACTTGAGCTTATTTTTAACGAAAAGCAAAAGGAGAGCGACAACGAAATATGGATTGACGTAAGTGCAATTACAAGCGTGCTTGAACAGCATCAGAGCGCAGTTCTGCGTAATAGTGAAACCAAGGAATTTACAAGGCAATTTGAATACAATGAGAAGTAATACAAATTTAGAAATACAAAATCTTTCGGCTGCTGAAAACGGCAGCCGTTTTTTCTTGCTTTTTTTATTGACTATAGCGATTGTATAGGATAAAATAATATAAAGTGAAATAATACTTTATCCATTGTTAACTCCGGTAAGATAAACCATAATTTGTCGAGTGCCTCGACGGGCAAATCGAGTGGAAAAATCGGATTGTTTGGATAAAACGGTTGCCCGAATTTTAAGTTGATATATAGGTAACGTTTCGGGCGACCACGCAGGGTCGCCCCTACAGAATAAAATAAATGAATGATATA
>DXYG01000060.1 GCA_019415925.1 Clostridiales bacterium | reverse complement strand
ATTGCTTGAAAGGAAGTTTATTATTCACTTTTACACAAAATTTTCGGCGGTCTCAATAATAATCCAGTTTTTGATTTCCGCAAAACTATCAAACACAGGCACACCGCATTTTTGCAATAATTTTGGTGACTGCTGTCCGCCTGAAAACAGCACGCAATCCACACCTAACGCAAGAGCGGTATCGTAATCGTGTACCGTATCGCCGATATACAGCGTTTGTTCAGGAGCAAAACCGTGTTCCTTCATATATCGCTTGCCTCGGATAGTTTTACTTTCAGTTACGATATTCTGAGTACCGAGAATATCCTCAAAAAATTTCTCTAACGAAAACTTGTGTGCGTATTTTGTGATTACCTCCGTTTTGAAAGCAGAAAGTATTACCTGACAACAGTTTTCGTCGGCAAAGAAACGCAGTAATTCTCTAACGCCTTCGTGTAATCCGATTTTATCGGAAAGTTGATTATACAAAACGCCCCATTCGTTGTCCAGAATTTCTAAATCGTGTTTATTCAAATCAAAGATTTTACTGTAAAAATTCACAATAGGCGTGTCAATATTATCCCGATAATACCCTAATGTAATTGTAGGATAGCCGTATCTTTCCAATAGAATATTATTCGCTTCAAAGGCAACGGGTGTATCGTTGAGAATGGTACCGTTCCAATCCCAAAGAATATTTTTGTATTTCAATTTTTATCCTCCGTTACAATTTCAGGAAAAATTCTACGCTCAACTTCTTTTAATAAAAATGGCTGAATTAGAGGATATGTCCACTTTTTCGGCAGTCCGTCAAATAATTCAATCTTTTCAATTTCGCTGTGCAACTCCGTTTCAAATGTAGTAATATCCGCAAAATAAAGCTTGCCGAATGTTTCTACTCCATTGAAATTATCGGGTTCGGTTACCGAGTAAACACAGATTGGCTTGATAGAATAATCAATAGCGCCGGTTTCCTCATACAATTCACGCCTTGCAGTATCGTCAATATTTTCGCCTGTTTCTCTGTGACCACCGGGACATTCGTATGTATCACGTTCTTTATGCTTACAGAACACCCACTTGCCCTTTGACTTTGCAACAATCACAGCAAATTTTAGTAACTTATCTTCTACTGTATCATAAAACTTTACTACCATTTTTATATTCCTTTCAATTTTCGCCAAGCGTTGCTTTTCTGTACTCTATGTTCATTAAATTAACTCTCCTCTTCTAAATTCTATCATAAAAGCAGGAAAGAAGCAATTAATTTTTGAGCGTTACTTTATATCAGATACAGTCTTGCTGTAAAGCATTTTCTTCTGTGCTTGTCCGAGTCTGTTGCAAGAATGATTGTGCGTTTATCGAGCTTTCCGTATGATATGAATTTATAGCTTTTAAGTGGTAAAACTTCCAATTGAGGGGACTCGTCAGGTACCGAAGAGCTGGGACATCTTGAGATGATTGGCGCAATTGTTTATCAGCTTACAAAGGGACTTAGCGAAAAGGAAATCAAGAAATCGGGATTCGAGGACTACTTTGTTGACCACACAACGGGTATTTATCCTCAGAGTGCAGCGGGAACACCATATACTGCTGCGTCTATGCAGGTAAAGGGCGACGCAATAACCGACCTTCACGAAAATATGGCGGCTGAGCAGAAAGCGAGAAGCACCTACGACAACATTCTGCGTTTCTGCGACGACTACGACGTCAAGGACGCTATACGCTTTTTGCGTGAGCGTGAGGTTGTTCACTATCAGCGTTTCGGCGAAAATCTGCGCTTACTCACCGACAAGCTCGACGAAAAGAACTTCTACGCCTTCAACCCCGAATTTGACAAACAGTGCTTTAACAACTGTATGAAGAAAAAATAAAATTCATATGTGAATTTTTCAAGGCAATATCGCATTTTGCGGTTTGCCTTGTTTTTACATTATAGGAAATTGCTCGGTTGCGCTCGGTCATAAAAGGTTGCATCAGCAGAAGCTGTCTGCACGAATTACGTGCCGAGGTACTCGGCTTTTTTATTAATTTTCGGTAAAAGCTGTGCGGTTGCAGATTGTCTATATTTTTTCATCATCCTTTCGCTTGTATTATATATAAATTTGTGTTAAATTATACTTGTTATAGACAATAAATTTTATTCACTGAAAATTTATTTTGAGATACTAATGTTCAAAAAGATACTTTGCGTTGGTAATAAGACAATTGGAATATCTATATTACTACAATAATATTTTACATGGAGTTAAAAAAAGAACTGTACTTGAATTCCGTTCTAAGTTATAATCAAAAAATAACTTAATAAATTTGATAAAATAGGTTCACCTATTATTACAACCGGTAATGAACTTGCAGGTCAACAAATTGCTGATTCTTCGGATATGCTTAATTTAGAGGGATTGTATCAATATATTGCTTTTACAAGATTTCATGGTGCATCCCCATCAGCTGTACGCAAGGACAAGGTGCTTTTGAAGTCATTTACTCCGCTGAAACTGAAATTTTCACTTGAAGGAGGATATCTCATGAATTATAAAATCGTGAGAAAAGAGGCATTCACTGTTTTAGGTAACTCTAAAGTATTTCCCTATGAAGGAGCAAAGGAGAATATTCCGCATTTCCGGCAGGAGCATTTTGCAAGCGGTAAAGGTTCTGTTGTTTGTGGAGAATTCGGAATCAATATTGACGAAAGTATGGGACAGGAAAGCTTTGAGTATCTGATTGCCGATACATATGATTCTCATAATGAAATCCCCGAAGGAGTGCGACTATCAGCTGGAAATCAAAGTTTCTGAGTTATGCGAGGAAACAGCCTGCCTTTATAAAAATCCGGCAGACCGGAAAGAGCTTTGCGTCCAATTTGGAATAGGTGATAAAATTAACATTTCTCGGCTTACCTACCCCGAACGCTTGGATTCCTATAGTAGTTATGGCAGGAGTTAAGGTTATTTGCACAGGTGTTGCAGTTAAATTCTTTAAGTGGGAATAGCCAAACGGTCATTAAAGAACCGTACACATAGACGCAGAGCCGATGAACTTGTGAGGAAACTCACAGGTTTTACAGCCTGAAAAAAGGTAAATTTGGAATTAACCTTAAACGAATCAGAGTTAAGTATAAGAGCCTTGACACACAATTACGTCAAGGCTCTTCAGTCTGCAGAAAGCAAAAACTTATGACAAATTTCATTTTTATTTATGATAGTCATTGACTTTATACTCAAGGTGTTCTGTACCCTTCGACAGCCCTCTCGTCGGCATACTGCCACAGCAATGGAATTATATTCTCACGCTGTTCGGATTCAAAGTAGTCTTTATGCGGCTTTCGCATTTCAAAGATTGTATTATTGCCGAAATACTCATTAAGTAAATTTTTTACAGAGTAGTCATAGTGCTTCATATTGTCCTCCTTTCAGAGTTGCTTGCTTTCTTATAATTTCAATCATCTCACAGCCTGTTCCGTTGAAACCGATAATGCGGTTTTTATTGTTTGTCTTAAGCAGCTTTTTGTAGTTTTTAGGAAGCAATATTTTTCCGTCGGGAGTAATCAGATTTTCATTGCCGCAGACCGGACTGTCGCCTATGAAATAAATATCTTCGTCAATGTGCTTGATTGCCCCGAATGTAGGCGGTATAATAACATTTTGTTCAAAATCCATTACGCCGCATTTTTTGTTCTCAAAGTATGTAAAGAGTTTTTTCTCAGTACAGATTTCTCCGAAAGAGTATCTGCACGGCACAATAAAAAAGCCGTCTTTTCTTGCGATTCCGTTGCCGCCGCTTTCCCGATTGAATCTGTCTGCATAGTATCCTGCTTCGTAAAACTCCTCATTTTCATCTATCGGGTAAACATAATTATATTCAGCGCCAAGAAGCGGTTTTCCCTCTCGGTCAAACATCACTACATCTGTTCTGTGTAACTCTACATCCTTGCTCATAGCAATAATATTGCCCTTATCTGAAAAATAAATCTGCCTGTATTCAGGTTTAACAATCACCTTTTTGTTGTAGATATCATATACGCCGTATTTTTCTTGCTCATATTCATCTCTGCTTCCGTCACCGAACACAATAAGTCCGTCATTGTATGTATCAATTATTTCCTCAAGTACAGGATCAAGAATCCAGTTGCCTTGCTTATCAATAATTCCCCATTTTCCGTCATCCCAACCGCCGGAATGCGCCTCGTATAATTCCCCTGTAGCATCAAGAATATGAATGTCATCAAAAATGAACGGAATAACTTCATTTCCGTTTTTATCAATCACACCCCAAAGCTCTTTATCACTTATACATTCGTTGATGTCGCCGTCATACTCCTTTATCCAATCGGTTTTGCACACTATCGCACGACCGTTGTGGAAATCAAAAGCCCGAAGATACTGTGGAGGAATTATCTCATTGCCGTCTAAATCCGTGTAGCCCCATTTTCCCATAATGAAGTCATACGGATACATTGAATTAATCATATCCTCATCAAGCGGAATAGTTGAAACACTGCACATTCCCTCGGACACACCGCCGACACGCTCATAGTGTTTTCCGTCTGCACCTATCAGGAGGTTTTTTCCGTAATAGTCAAGGGCGAGTGTACTTCCGTCTTTTTTAACTTTTGCATATCCGTTAAAAAAATCTTCTGCTCGGTCATATTCCAAAGGGATAACAACATTCAGATTTTTATCAATATAACCGTTTCCTCTGCCGTCTTTTCCGACTGCCGCTCTATCTTCTTTAAATCCTTGATAATAGTCAAATGACAAGGTTGTTGCTCGTTTTCCCTCGGGAGTGATAAAAGAATATCTGCCTTTTGCATCCGAATTTTCCAAGAAAGCTCGGAGAAAATGTGAATCCTTTATCGGATGAATAGCGTGATTATCCCAATTCCATATGCGTTTGATACAGAGCTTGTCATCTTCATATAGAACATCGTCACATATAGTTGGTTCGGAGAAATCCTCACTGCGAGCGTAACACTCTATTGCAGAAAGGAAAAAGTCATTTTTGAATTCAACGACCAGACCTCTGGGGTTGTAACCGTCTATTTCAGGCTCACGGCTATCTTTCAGCGTTGCCGAAGCCCAGATTTTGTCGGTAAACACATAATTTTCGTATTTCAGCATTTCTTTTTCTTCGTCTGCAATCGGAATGGTCAAAATGTATTTTCTGCATTCCCCGTTTTCATAGGAAAGTCTGAGGGCGAAGCGTTCGGTGGGCTGAGGCGGCAACGGCTTAACGCTGATAAGCCTCGGAATGCTTTCAATCATAGTACTGTCACCAACGGAATCGGTTCTGACAAATTCTCTGACATTTTCGTCAGAACAGAATATTGACGGAATCGTATAAGGCAAATCGCCTTTCAAATCCGCACCTATGTTAAGTTTCTTTTCATTCTTATCCATACGGTACCTCCTACCAACCGTAAATGTTCATTGTATCATTTTCTTTCAGCACAAGTTTTGTCCACTCACGCATATCTGAAAGTTGCGTTTGATAACGACTTTTATTTTTCCACAACTCCACACCTCTGTTGTTAATTATAGAAAGCGGAATATTGACTTTTCCGTTATGGCTAAAAATATTCAATCTCTCCATATCATCAAAAAGGTCATCAAAGCTGTTATAATTCAAAATACGTTCGGCTATGCTCAGCAACTCATTCCATTGTGAAAAGCTGAACTGATAATTCTCATATTCACTAAACCGGTTACGTTTCAACCACACAATGCTCAATTCAAAGAGTAGAAAATCGAACTGATATATATACATTTCAGTATCCGTGTCTGACGGCGAAATGGTAAGATAAGGCGTGTCAATATGCTCTCTGCCTTTTTCTCCGAAATAAAAAGTTCGGGTGCTTGCTTCAAAGCCCGTCACTTCATCAATCATCAAATCTTCCCGATTGAATAAACCTTTTTTAAGTTCGCAAAATGGGATTTTTGACACTTTATTATTTGCATTGATGCTGATAACGCCGCAATAATCGAAGCATTCACTGTAAAAGTACAATCCTCCGCCGTTTTTAAATTTCAGCTCTACTCTGTCAATATAGTTTTCATCATTCTCGCTTGAATAAACTTTAACAGAACAAATTACCTGATCGATACAATCGGAAAAAAGATTATTTGCATCTTCGTTTTTATCGTTGATACCGTTATTTATATTCCATGGAATGTGATTTATACTCGCCTGAAATCTGCCCTCAATTGGGCTTAACAATTCCAACCTGTCGCCGTCCTCAAACTCAATCATAATCGGCTCGTCAATCTGTGCATATCTGTCAAAAAGCATATCAGGTACGATATTTTTGTAATCGGACTGTTTCTGTCGTTCAGTTTCATCTGACTCCACATTTTCCAGTAATAAGTAAGCTTCATTCTCTATCCATTCCCGAACGTGCATATAATTCAGACCAATCATCTTTATTTGCTTGATTTTCCTGCCCTTTAGATTCAAGTTATCCATATATTCCTGACATTCAAACGGTGAGGTCAGCTCCGGTGCAGTCCATTCTCTTAAATTAAACTCACCTTCTTTGAAGGTATCTTTTATAATATATTTTTGCTGTTCTGACATTGTTATCACTCCCTTAAAATACACTTTTAGAATATCTTTTTGACAATTTAGGACAAGTTAGGAATATTTTTTATTTATTATATCATTATTATCTAATTAATTAAAGTATTTTGTCAATAATAAACAAATCTTATTCAGACGCTTTAAAGTTGTACAAAGGCTTGATTATCTTTACAATTTCAGCGGTGGGAGAAATATTTGCAACGATTTCGCCCAAATTTGCAGTAAAGCCGATTACACTGCCTACGCCTGAATGTACGTCGGGCATAATGCGTATTTTGCAGTCCTTTACAAAAGGCTGACTGCAAAGCAGTTCAATCTGTGAAATTGCAGTTCCTTCAACATTATCTGTAAATATTTTGGCTGTGCTGTAAGCACCCTTTATTTCAATCATTATTAATCACCTCAAAAAATATAGGCGGCATCCTGTGATACCGCCCGTTAATTTATGCCGTTATTTTTTGGTAACGCTCGCTTCCGATAATTTCCATCATACAATTATACGGCGATAAATCTCCGCTTGTTATCATAGAAAATAATCTCGGCGTACATCCCGAAACAAGTGCAACGCCCTGTTCGTTTTGCTTAACGGGCTGTTGCGTGTTGCGGCTGTCTACATTCCAGAATATAACCTCGGGGAGCTTGTAGCCGTTTTCTTCAAACAGACTTTTTGCGTACTCAAAGTTGGTCGTATCTGCATGGTCAATGCACCTGTCAAATTCCATATCGGATATGATATACAGCTTTGACGGCATTTCCTCCTGCGGTATGTTGTTTTTAGTCGCTGTTTTTATCAACAATTCAAAAACAGACTGAAGATTTGTATTTCCGATTTCATTGAAAGATGCTGCATATCTCAATTTATCCGCAAATGTTTCTCCCTTGATTTCAATAAGTCGGGGATCTGCCGAAAACTCAATGAAATGATTTTTAAACGCACCCTTGTTGTGTTCTGCAAAATACAGTCCGAGCGAAAGTGCAACCGACGCAGGCATAGGATTTTGTGTCCAGTACATTGAACCTGATGTATCAATAACTGCCAGAGCGTTTTCGTCATTGCAAAAATCGGGGAGTGAATTCCACGTAGCATTAAGGCTTGCTTTTTCTTCTTCGGAAATTGCACGCATAAAGCTTCTTGAGTCAGCCGTATAGTAAGAGTCATTAATATACGGCTCAATCAACTCATACGGCATAAGCGTTGATGTGTTCATCTTTGCCTCTCCACGCTCAACCGACTCAATATACCTGCTGTAACGGTCATTGTCATTTCTATAGAAAGCTTTTATGTATTTATGCATAGCCTTTGAAGGCATCTTTGAATAATCAAAGGTGTAGTCACGTTCACGAAGATTATTCTCAATGAGCTTAAGATATGAACGCAATTCACTTAAGGTTTTTCTGTACTCTGCTTCGCTCATACCGAGCATACGACAGAGCTTTTTTGCCTTTCTGACGGTTTCCTTATTGCTTGCATTTACGGACGGAAGCCACTTTGCAAGCAGTGAAATTTCGTTCTGCTTTTTCATTGCTTCAATATCTTTGTCAAGCTGTGATTTTATAAGTGCAACAACTATGCTTTGGCAATCCGAATCAAGCAGAACGAGCAAATCGTCATATCTGCCGTATTCGGGGATAAATGAAATGTTTTTGAAAACAGATATTTTTTCATTCTGCGCAAGCCAGTCAAGTATTATGCGGAAAACACGTCTTTCGCCCAAGCCGCCACGTACATCTCTTGCGAAAAACAGAATTTTCATTGCAAGGTCGGGATTCTCGGTATAGGCTCTCATAAAGCGGTTGATGATTTCGCTCTCGCTGCTGTGACGTAATGCGCCGATTGTAGCGAAAAGGTCAAGACAGTCCGAACAGCTTGTTCTGTAGGTTGCCGCTCCGTTTTCAGTTAATGTTTTATTTGTTTCATTCTTCAGGTATTCCAACACGAAAACCCCTCCTTAAAAAAATATCAAAATTACAAGGCGCTTTTGCTCAGTTTATACGAGAAGTCAGGGTACCAATTACCCAGGATTCTCTATAAACCCTCATCCGTTAATAAAGTATTAACTAAAGAGAACTGTCAGTTTGCTGTAAGCGCCTTAAAGAATTACAAGGCATCATTTGAAAGAGAATCGAACTCTTATTCGAGGATTTTTATTCCTCGTGCTTTACCATTAAGCTATTCAACAAATTGCTGTAGGTGCCTTTGATTTTACAAGGTACATGAGAGTCATAATCAAGAATGACAAAGAATTACTCAAAATTGCTGTTTGTACCTTTCAAGGTGCAATCCCCTTGCCCCGAAAGCAAGTGCTTTTAAGCTATATATAACAATTGCTGTTTGCACCTTTATTATTTACGTAATTGTCGCACCATAGGAATCCAACCTTCCGAGGTGCTGATTACGATTTTAATTCAGGCGTTATCTTCAAGATACGTATACCTCCGAATGTATTACATATCGGCATTCTGTTTGTTGCTGTGGAATACACCTTAAAAATTGCAGGGAATGGGCTGCAATTGCCCACGCCGCAAAAGGTATATTCCTTTCGGATAACGCCTTACAAAGCACAAGTTCCATTCCAAAACATATTTTGGGTGCGTGCTCCTGAAGTAGATTTGAAAATTAATCTTTTTTCATGTCACTGAAAATTTGCTGTCTGTGCTTTTGTGTCTTTATTATAGCAAGGGCTTTCAGGAAAATCGTGGAAAAAAAGTTGCGAACTTATTAAAATTCGCAACTTATCTGTTTATTTATTCTGTTTTTCAGCTTATTTATAAAGCTCTGCGGTGAAACAACCTTTACCATAGGTCCGAACGATAAAACCCTGATTAAAATTTCCGTTTCATCATCTCTATCGTATTCAAGGGTTATGCGGTAGTGCTTATCATCAAGCCTTTCCGTTTCCTTTTTAAGATACGAAAAATGGTGCATCACCCTTTCAAGTGCGTTGCGTTCGTCTGTAAGCTCAAGCACCAGTGAGTCAAGCCTGCGTTTTTCTTCTCTGTCCTCAAACTTACGGTACTTTTCAGACATACTGCATTTTGTTATTCTCGCAAGATTTATTATGAGGGTATCACGTGATGTCACACCTATAAGCCTGAACTTATCGTCCTTTTGCGAATACTCAAGTCTGTGAGGGATAACGCATAAAGTAAACACTTTTCCCCTGTGCGATTCAAAGCGTATTGCAAGCTTTCTTTTTTCTTTTATCGCATTTAAAACAGTCCTGAAATTCTTTATATATTCAGGATTTTCAAAGTCATCTCCGTCGCTGTATTTATCAAAATAAACAAAGGTATCACGATTATAAAGCGGCTCAACGTTTTCAAGTCCCCTTACATTTACGTCAAAAAGCTTTATTCTCGGGTCGTCAAGCAATGATTTAAGCCACCTTTTTTCAAGCGTAGTAAGCGGCATTGTCGGCTTGTGCTTAATCGGCGTTTTGTATTCGGGCGTTATCAGCTTCCATTCACCGCTTTTCAGTGCCGCCGGTATATTCATAACGCTTTCTGAGAATGCATTTTTACTCACAATTTCATACAGGCTTTTGTCGGTAAGAGTTCCGTCTATTGCCTGCTCAATCACCTTTGCAACCACATTAAAGTAGCTTCCGTAAACCTCACTGAACAGCATTTTCATCACCCCCGTACATAAACTGCATAGCCTTTAAATCCTCGTTAAAGGTTTCAAGCAATGTTGAATTTGTGCTCGTCAGCTTTGTAATTCTTCCTGTAAACGTGCGAATCCAAGGCAGCATTTCAACAGCGTCATAAACATCTGTAACAAATTTAAAGTGGTGACTGTCAATGGGAATTATTTTTCCGTTACGCTTTTCACGTTCAAGCCTGTTTATTATATATTCCTCATTTTCGCCGACGAAAACAGTCATTTCAACGTGGTCGAGGGAGTGGTCATTTCCCGAGGATACTCCCCAAAGGTGACTGTCAAAACGCTTTGCGCTTTCTCTGAGTTTTTCAATATTTTCCGCCTTATCCAAAAGCTTTACGCTCTTTATGCTGTCAAGTCGGAAAATCATCATTCTTCTGAGATTTATGTGCCAAAACAGCAAATATCTTCTGCCGCTGCGAGTACTTATTCTTATCTGCAACGGCACTGCTTTATGGACTGAAATTCTTTGACTGCGCAACGAAACAATTTCAAGGTTAACATTAAGCTCATCTGTAATTGCGCAAAGCAAAGAATAAAGAACTTCGCTTTCGAGCGTATGGAGTATGTAGTGGTGCTTAAAGCTGAATATTCTTTCTTTGTTATCCTGCTTGTCAAGAAAATATGAGCCTACCACGCCAAGCGGTAAAACTTCCGAGAAAAATTTTATTGCGTCGCTCCATTTGTCAAGCGGTACATCTGACTCATTTCTGCTGTATAAAACCTGATTACCCTGTTTTCTGCTTTTGAGAATACCGAGCTTTTCATATTCCTTTAGCTTTTTCCGTATTGTTGATAAATCGGGATAAGTGCTGTTGTCAAATGCGCTGAAATATTCATCCGAAAGCTTTTCTGCAATATCGCCTGCGGAAAGCCCGTCAAAGTCAACGAGCATATCAAGAATACAGAAATGCAGAGTTATGTCATTTGAAGTAAAACTTTTTGCCTTGAAAATATTGTAGAGAGGATTTGACGGAATACTTCTGCTGTCAACTGCAAAAAAGACATTCTTACCGTCGGAATTCTGACGAAATGACATATATTCGCCGAGCCAGCTTTCAATTCTTCTCCGCTCGTTGTCATAGCTTCTTGCGCTTTTGGAATCATACTCATTTCTGCTTTTAAAGCCGTAGATAAAAAACTGACTTATGTATTCACGGACTTTTGAAAAATTTTTAATCAGCTCATTGTATGCCACAGTATCCCCTCCTATAACTTCGCTGAATTTATCATTTCATAAACACTAAGTTTGTCCCTCGCATAAAGAGTCCGGACTTCATTGAAAGCTCGTTTTTGCGGTTTTATATTCTAAAGTGGCGTCTTAAATCAATATACCGTTACAATGGTCTATTTCGTGTTGCAAAATCTGCGCTGTCCAACCTGTGAATGTCTGCTGACATATCTTAAAAGACATATCCTGATATCTGACCTTAACAGTCTGATAACGTTTTGTTCTGCGCACGCCCGATAGTGACAAACAGCCTTCTTCTGTTTCATACTCACCTGATTTACTGATAATTTCAGGATTGAACATCGTCATAATCAAGCCTCCGTTGTCAAAAACAATTATCCTCTTCTTAACTCCTATCATATTCGCCGCCATACCTACGCAGTTTTCCTTATTTGCTATCAGGGTATCGAGCAAATCTTTTGCAACAGGCAAATCTGAATTTGATGCTGTTTCCGATTTTTGCGAAAGAAATATCGGGTCGTGTATAACTTCCTTTATCATAATTTTCTCCCTATAACCATTGAATAAAAGCAGTTTTATTTTCTGAATTGTAGCCTGCTTTTTTATAAAAGTCTAAAGTTTTATCGTTCTTTGAGCCAGTGAGCAACATCATTTTGTAGCAATCAGTTTTCTGTGCAAGTTCCTTTGCATAGTTAAGGCAGGCTGTTGCGTAACCTTTACCTCTGTAATCAGCGTGAGTAACCACATTTTCTATAAAAGCATAGGGACGGATATTTCGTGTAAGATTCGGAACAATCACGCACACGCAGGAAGAAACAATTTTGCCGTCAACCTCGCAAACAATAATATGATGATTTTCGTCATTGCAAATTATATTCCATGTTTTTTCTAAGAAAAAACAGAATTTAGCGGCGAAGCCGCCACAGGCGAATCAGCAGGGTGTCCCTGCAGGCACTCGACAAATTATGTTTTAAAGTACCAAACAGGCGTTCAATCTGCAATTGACTGAACGCCTGTCATAATTTTAAAAATTATTTTCTGTTATTGCGGTTGAAGTTACCTCTGCGGTCATTGTTTGTTCTGCGCGGACGTGAACCTCTGTCGCCCTCGGGGTCGTTTTCGGGGGTGAGTCCGTCAACGTCGATGAGTACCTGACGGCGTGAGAGGTTGAGTCTGCCCTTGTCGTCAATTTCCATAACCTTTACACGGATAATGTCGCCTACGTTCACAACGTCGGTTACATTCTCTGTGCGCTTAACGTCAAGCTGTGAAACGTGAACAAGTCCTTCCTTGCCCGGTGCAATTTCAACAAATGCGCCAAAGTCCATAATGCGTGTAACCTTGCCGAGGTACATTGCGCCCGGCTCAGGGTCAACTGCGATTGTGTTGATGATCTCAATTGCACGCTTGCACTTGTCGCTGTCAAGACCTGATACGAATACCTGACCGAGTTCGCCGTCCTCTTCAATGTCAACCTTAACATCACATTCAGCCTGAATTTCCTTGATAACCTTACCGCTCTTGCCGATAACCTCGCTGATTTTGTCGGCAGGAATTGAGGTTGTGAACATCTTGGGAGCGTACTCAGAAAGCTCAGGTCTGGGCTCTGCGATAGCCTTGAGCATAACCTCGTCGAGAATATAGTTACGAGCCTTGTGAGTTTTTTCAAGAGCTTCCTTAACCATTTCGGGTGTAAGACCGCTGATTTTTAAGTCCATCTGAATTGCTGTGATACCTGTGTGAGTACCTGCAACCTTGAAGTCCATATCGCCGAAGAAGTCCTCGAGTCCCTGAATGTCAACCATTGTCATCCAGCGCTCGCCCTCTGTGATAAGACCGCAGGAAATACCTGCAACCGGTTCCTTAATCGGAACGCCTGCGTCCATAAGTGCAAGTGTTGAGCCGCAGATTGAGCCCTGTGAGGTTGAGCCGTTTGATGAGAGAACCTCGGAAACAAGTCTTAATGCGTAGGGGAACTCCTCAACGGGCGGAATTACGGGAACGAGAGCACGTTCTGCAAGTGCACCGTGACCGATTTCACGTCTGCCCGGACCACGGCTTGGCTTTGTTTCGCCAACCGAGTAGCTCGGGAAGTTGTAGTGGTGGATATATCTCTTCTCGGTTTCGCCGTCGATACCGTCAAGCAGCTGCTTGTCCGATACGGGACCGAGCGTTGCAATTGTGAGAACCTGAGTCTGACCTCTTGTGAACATACCCGAACCGTGAACTCTGGGAATTACGTTAACCTCAGAAGCGAGAGGACGAATGTCGTCCATACCTCTGCCGTCAACACGCTTCTGCTCGTCAAGCAGCCAGCGGCGAACAATGAACTTCTGAGTCTTGTAGAGGCACTCGTCGATAAGTGCTTCGCTTTCGGGATAGATTTCGTCAAACTTCTCGTGTACCTTTTCGTAGATTGGCTTTAATCTTTCGTCACGGACAGTCTTATCGTCTGTATCAAGAGCGAGCTTTACGTCCTCCTCAGCAAATGCCTTGATTGCCTCGAACATATCGTGTTCAGGCTCAAGACTTGCAAACTCAAACTTCGGCTTGCCGATTTCAGCCTTAATCTTCTCAATAAACTCAATAATCGGCTGGTTAGCCTCGTGACCGGCCATAATAGCGTTGTACATTTCCTCGTCGGAAACGCAGTCTGCACCTGCTTCAATCATAGCGATTCTTGAGCTTGTTGAAGCAACGGTTGTAGCCATTTTTGAAATCTTTCTCTGCTCCTCAGTAGGGTTAATGATGAACTCACCGTCAATCATACCAACCGAACAGCCCGAGATAGGACCGTTCCACGGAACATCGGAAATTGAAATTGCAATTGACGCACCTATCATAGCCACGATTTCAGGCTGGCAGTCGGGGTCAACGCTCATAACCGTGCAGACAATTGAAACGTCGTTGCGCATACTCTTGTCAAAAAGAGGGCGAATCGGACGGTCAATTACACGGCTTGTAAGGATAGCCTTTTCAGAAGGTCTGCCCTCTCTCTTGAGATACGAGCCGGGTATTTTGCCCACGGCGTACATCTTCTCCTCATAGTCAACGGAGAGCGGGAAAAAGTCAACGCCCTCTCTGGGCTTTGGAGATGCGGTAACTGCAACGTGAACGGTTGTGTCGCCGTAGTGCACAAGGCACGCACCGTTTGCAAGCTGAGTCATTTTGCCTGTTTCAACCTTTAAAGTTCTGCCTGCAAACTCTGTTTCAAATACTCTGTACTTGTCAAAAGTCATCATTTTATTCATTGTAAAATCCTTTCCGAAGCTTTAGCTTCTGTGTATTCAAGCGGGATTTTACGCCGATTTAGCAATAAAACCATTGAACAACCGTAAATTACGAATTATTCAGCATCTTATTCAATCGTTTTACCGCTAAAAAACAGCAAATAAAAATCCCGCAATAAACCGAATTTAGGGCAAGCTTGCGCTTGCCCTGTGAATGCAAAATTACTTACGGATACCGAGTCTTGCGATAATAGAACGGTATCTTTCAATGTCTACCTTTGTGAGGTAAGCGAGAAGGCTTCTTCTCTGACCAACCATCTTAAGAAGACCGCGTCTGCTGTGGTGGTCCTTCTTGTGAACCTTGAGGTGCTCTGTAAGGTCGTTGATTCTCTTTGTGAGAAGTGCAATCTGAACCTCGGGAGAACCTGTGTCGCCCTCGTGAGTAGCGTATTCAGCCATAATAGCCTGCTTTTCTTCTTTTAACATTTTTATTCCACCTTTTATAATATTTGAAGCCCAAAGCCGTAAGGCTATATCTCAGGACAGGGCTGTGAAACTCCGCTCTGCGGCTTAACCCCTGCTCCGAGGTATGGGTCAACTGTTACATTGTAGCACATCAAGCTCGAAA
Organism: Clostridiales bacterium; assembly: GCA_019415925.1. Lineage (GTDB taxonomy): Bacteria > Bacillota > Clostridia > Oscillospirales > Acutalibacteraceae > Ruminococcoides. The sequence continues at coordinate 734 of DXYG01000060.1, read as the reverse complement.
TGTAAAGTATTTTAAATTAAAAATTATTATTTTTTATATTCTTAATCTCTCTTGCCTTGTTCATAAGCTCCTGCTTTTCCTCATCAGAAAGCATACGGTAGATTCCGACCAGCTCACGCTCAGAATCAGTAAGGTTATACATCGGCATTACAAAGTCGTGCAGATTTTTTTCAAAATTTTCCTGACCTAAAATTGCGTTGACATCAACGCCGTAAATTGCTACAATTTTTTTGAGAATTTCAAAACTCGGCTCGGAAACACCCGTTTCATACTTTGTGTAAGTGGTGCGGTTGAGGTTGAGAATATCGGCGATATCCTGCTGAGTAAAACCGCAGAGCTTTCTATATTTAACAAGATTTTTACCAAAGGATTGATTTACATTACTGCATTTCCTTTTCGGCATAATTTCACGTCCTATAATAAATTGAGTCACAACTCTTATTACATTATAATACATTTTCTTAGCATTTTCTACAAATGTTATTATTATTCACAAAGTATTTTTTCTATGACCTTCACATTTTAAATTTGCCCGACAAAGCGCAATTTATGTAAAAATGATTTTTCCTGCAAAAAAATATTAGCTGAAAGGTATTGAAATTTTTTGAAAACTAATATATAATATTAGTTATGTGATTAAAATTTATTTGCTGGAGTAGCGCAGTTGGTAGCGCAACTGATTCGTAATCAGTAGGTCGAGGGTTCAAGTCCCTTCTTCAGCTCCAGTCGAGTGC
>DXYG01000006.1 GCA_019415925.1 Clostridiales bacterium | reverse complement strand
TTACAATGTATATTGTGCGTATTGACAAAAAAGCCCTAAATGTGGTAATATACAATTGATTATAAATGTTTGTTTAATGTAAAATTTATTTTGAAATTATATAGTTTTTGAGATATGAACGGAGGAGTATGATGAATACTGCTATAATTCTTGCAGGCGGAGTCGGCAGCAGAATGGGAGCCGACCGACCGAAGCAGTTTCTTATGGTACAGGATAAGCCGATTATTTCCTATTGCTTTGATATTTTTCAGAAGCACAGTGAAATTGATAATATGGTAGTTGTTGTAAGTGAGCAGTGGCAGGGCTTTGTTGAGGAATATGCCGCAAAGTACGGTATTACCAAAATCTGCGGTTATGCTCCTGCCGGTAAAACACGTCAGCACTCAATTTACAACGGTTTGAAGTGTATTGAAGAGAGTGCACCAGATACCGATATTGTTATTGTTCACGATGCTGCTCGTCCTCTTGTGTCTGATGAAATCATTTCAGATTGCATAAAGGGTGCAACGGAATACGACGGGGCAATGCCTGTTATTTCGGTGAAAGATACTGTTTATCAGAGTAAAGACGGATGCAGTATCGGTTGCTTGCTTAAACGCTCCGAGCTTTTTGCAGGACAGGCTCCCGAAAGCTTTAAATTCAGGAAATATCTTGATATACACAACTCGGTTTCCGACGAGGAGATAGGACTTACTGCAGGCAGCAGTGAGATTGCTTATCGCCACGGAATGGAAATCAGAATGGTAAAGGGCAGTGAGCGAAATCTTAAGATTACCACTGTCGAGGACTTGGAAACTTTCGAGTCTATTTTGAAAGGTGTGAATTAATTTGGAAAAAATGAAGGCACGAGTATTAAGAAAAGTAGGAAATCTTGAATACTGCGACTATCCTATGCCAAAGGTCAATTCAGGTGAGGTTTTGTTCAAGGTAAAAGCTTGCGGAATCTGCGGCTCTGATGTTCCGAGAATTTTTGTAAACGGAACATACCATTTTCCGACTATTCCCGGACACGAATTTTCAGGCGTTGTTGTTGACGCTCCTGACGAGGAAAACAAAAAGCTTATCGGTATGAGAGCAACCGTATTTCCTTTGATTCCATGCAAAACATGCGAGAACTGCAATAACGGAAGATTTGAAATGTGCAAAAGCTATGATTACCTCGGTTCAAGAAGTGACGGTGCATTTGCTGAGTATGTTCGTGTTCCTGTCTGGAATCTTGTTCCGATTCCCGATAACCTTTCTTATGAGGTTGCCGCTATGACTGAGCCTTGCGCTGTTGGTTTGCATGCTTTAAGACAGGCACAGATTGAAATCGGCGATGTAGTTGTAATTTACGGTCCCGGAACAATCGGTATGCTTATTGCACAGTGGGCAAGAGCATGGGGCGCAAAGGTTCTTTTGGTAGGAACTGACCTTAATAACTGGGATTTTATTGAGAGTCTCGGTTTTACTGAATATTGCAATTCTTCACACGAAGACCCGATTGAGTGGGTTAAGAAAATGACAAACGGCGTTGGTGCTGATATTGCTATTGAGGCTGTCGGAGTTCCTGTTACTGCCTGCAATTGTCTTGAATCTGTTGCTTCGGGCGGTAAGGTTATTTTTGTAGGTAATCCTCACGGCGACTTTACTTTCCCACAGAATACCTACTGGCAGATTCTGAGAAAACAGCTCACAATTCACGGCACATGGAATTCAAGCTATAGCGATACTCACAAGAGCGACTGGAATCTTGTTGTTGATGCTCTGGCTTCGGGAAAAATTAACGCAGAAAAGCTTATTACTCATACATTTGACCTTGAAACAATGGATAAAGGTCTTGATATTATGAAGAATAATACTGAATTTTTTGCAAAAATTATGGTAGTTAACAAGGATTAAGAGGTGATATTATGAGAGGAATGCTTTCTCCGTCGCTGATGTGCGCAGATGTTCTTAATCTTCAGTCTGAGATTGAAGCTCTTGACAAACTGGGCGTTGATTATATTCATCTTGATTTTATGGACGGTAAATTCGTTCCGAACATAACTCTTGACGCTTCTCTGATAAGAGCCGTAAAGTCTGTCCTTAAAAATATGAAAAGGGATATTCATATTATGGCTTATGAGCCGCAGCAGTATTTTGACAGAATGGACATAGGTGAGGGTGATATTGTTGCCGTTCATATTGAAGCCTGTGAGAATGTTCGTGACGTTTTAAGTATAATACGCAATCGTGGAGCAAATCCGTTTCTTGCAATCAGTCCTGATACCAAGGCGGAGGTCCTAAATGATTATCTTGATGATATTGACGGTGTGCTCGTAATGACTGTATATCCCGGTTTTGCAGGTCAGCCTATTGTCGAGGGAAGCTTTGATAAAATTGCTAAGGTAAGACAGATTATCAATAACAGCGGCAAAGATATTATTCTTGAGGTTGACGGACACGTCAGCTGGGATTTATGCCATAAAATGCGTGAATGCGGCGCAGATTTGTTTGTTGCAGGCTCTTCGTCTGTATATTCAAAGGGTATGAATATTGATGAAGCCGTAAATAAAATGATGGAATTAATTAAATAAATTTGGGGTGTACTTGTTGGAATATAAAATAGAGGTTAAGGAATTGTTAATACAGGACCGTAAAATGGTTCTCACAATTATGGGCGAAATAGCTGACGAAACTATTAACTCTCATTTTTTATCTAAACCAAAAATTGTTTTACATTTTTTTAACGAGCAGGAGGACAGACGTATTCCGTTTGTCCTTTCTAATGTAACGTATGTTGACGGAAAGTGCTTCTTTTCGGGTAAATATACCTATCGTCTTGATTTGCTTTTCTGGAAAACGAGAAATTCATATCGGCCTTTTGATATGTATCTTAATTTTGGATTTGCTGATTTTTATGAGGAAAAAATTGATGTTGATTTAACGCCTGAGGTATTTGAAACCGATGACAAATGTTACGGATATACTTTGGAGGGCAATCATTTCAGATTTTTACCGAATAAAAAGAAAATTCACCACACTCCTGTCAGCAGATTCTGCGTGAATTTTGTTAATTTTCTGATAAAGATTGTGCAGTTTATTTTTGCGGTTGCAATGTTGCCTGTTTTCATAATTGACGGTATTCTGCGACTGACAGATATTAAGCGTTTCCCTGCACGGTTTAACGATGAAAGTCAGTTGAAATGCTTTGTTGCTTTTGTTTTCTGGCGTTTTTCTCAGGTTGCAACGCTTAAAATTGCATTGTGGACGGTTAAGAGATTTATTTTCAAAACCTGCTATAATTTCTATAAGCTAAAAAAAGTTCAGAACAACAAAATTACGTTTATCTCTTTAAGACGTGATGATATTTCAGGCAACTTTGCTTTTGTGTATAATAAAATCAAGGATGACAAAAATCTTAAACTTGATTTTATCCTCAACGAGCATACAATTGCAGAAATGTCCTTTAAAGAAATCAGAACATTTACAAAAGCCTGCGCAACAAGCAAGGTTATTGTTCTCGACGAGTTTACTCCGCAGATTCACTATATTGATTTAAGACCGCAGACAAAGCTTATTCAGCTCTGGCACGCTTGCGGTGCGTTTAAAACCTTTGGTTTTACAAGACTTTCTAAGCCACAGGGTTCACCTCAGCCGACAAGAAATCACAGGAGCTATGATTATGTAACCGTAAGCTCTACCTACTGCAAAAAGTGTCACTCCGAGGGATTTGGTATTCCTACAGATAACGTTGTGGCAACAGGTATTCCGAGAACAGATGTTTTCTTTGACGAAGAGTACAAAAAGCAGGCGAGAGATAAGTTTTATTCAGCTCACCCTCATTTCAAAAATAAAAAGATTATTCTGTTTGCACCGACCTTCAGAGGTATGGTAAAGGAAACTGCATTTTATCCTACAGAAATGTTTGATTTGAATACCGTTTGCGCAAAACTTCCTGAGGATTACGTGTTTATTGTAAAGCAACATCCATTTGTCAAGGATAAACAGCCTATACCTAAAAAGTATAAGGACAGAATCATTGACTTGTCGGATGATACGGAGCTTAACGATTTACTTTTTGTAACCGATGCGATAATCACCGACTATTCGTCACTTGTATTTGAAGCGTCACTGCTTGATATACCGATGATTTTCTATGTGTTTGACCTTGAAAAGTATATCAACGAGCGTGATTTTTACTTTGACTTCAAGCTCTTTGCTCCCGGTAAAATTGTTTACTCTCAGGAACAGCTTATCGACGTTATTAACAAGGAAGATTACTGTACTGAAAAAATTAAGCCTTTTGCCGATATGTTCTTTGATTACCGTGACGGAAAGTCAACAGAGCGTGTTGTAAACTTGATTTATGAAAATTTGAAAAATAATGCTTGACAAGAAACAAAAGTTGTATTATACTATTAAAGTAAAATAAAGCAAAGCAGAAATGCTTTCACCTGTGGGGTGTCGTCTGCACGGGTCAATACCTAATCTTTTGTTATGTATTGCTATGCGGACGGATGTATTTCTGTCCGCATTTATTATTTTAGTGGTACTTTGGAGGTGCTTAACCATCGGCAAGAAAGATAATATTCAGATTAATGAAGAAATCCGTGACAAAGAGCTCAGAATAATCGGTTCTGACGGTCAGCAGCTTGGTATTATGTCCGCAAAGGATGCGCTCAATCTTGCAGAGCAGAAAAACCTTGATTTGGTAAAAATCGCTCCGCAGAGCAATCCGCCCGTATGCAAGATTATGGATTACGGAAAATACCGTTTTGAACAGGCTAAAAGAGAAAAAGAAGCAAGAAAAAATCAGAGAGTTGTCGACATCAAGGAAGTAAGACTTTCGCTCAACATCGATACTCACGATTTTAACACAAAGCTTAACAATGCTCTTAAATTCATTAAGCACGGCGACAAGGTTAAGGTTTCAATCCGTTTCAGAGGACGTGAAATGGGACATCCGGAAATCGGTCTTGAAACAATGAAACGCTTTGCCGACGCTTGCAGCGAAGTAGCTATTATTGAAAAGCCTGCAAAGCTTGAAGGCCGCAATATGCTTATGTTTCTTGCGCCAAAGACCAACAAGTAATTTAATAGGGAGGATACTTAATATGCCTAAAATTAAAACTCACAGCGGTGCCAAAAAACGTTTTAAACTTTCTACAAACGGTAAAGTTATCCGTGCTCACGCTAACAAGAGCCACATCTTAAACAAAAAGACAACAAAGCGTAAGAGAGGTTTACGTCAGACAGCAGTAGCTGATAAGACAAATACTGCTCAGATCAAGCGCCTTATTCCCTACAAATAATTGACGCTTAAACTAACTAAATCAACTAATCGGAGGTAACATATAATGGCACGTGTAAAAGGTGCGATGATGACTCGCAAAAGAAGAAAAAAGACATTAAAGCTTGCCAAGGGCTACTGGGGTTCAAAATCAAGACACTTTAAAATGGCTAAACAGGCTGTTATGAAGTCCGGCAACTACGCTTACATCGGTCGTAAGCAGAGAAAGAGAGATTTCCGTCGTCTTTGGATTACTCGTATTTCTGCAGCTTGCAAGGCTAACGGTACTAATTATTCAACATTTATGAATGGTCTTAAAAAAGCAGGCATTACATTAAACCGTAAGATGCTTTCTGAAATTGCAATTTCAGACCCTGCTGCTTTTACATCACTTGTTGAACAGGCTAAAAACGCTTAATTTTATTGACTTGTAATTGCGTTTGGGTTTTCCCAAACGCATTTGCTGTTTTAGGAGAAAGATATGCTTACTCTTACAAGCAAAGATAACAGTAACATAAAAAATACGGTAAAGCTTAAAAAAAGCGCACGTTACAGAAGACAATCAGGTCTTTTTATTGCAGAGGGTTTAAGAGTTTGCTATGACGCAATGCTAAGCAACGCTGAAATTGAAATACTTTTTGCAACTGAAAAGGCAATAGAAAAAAATCGTGATAAATTTAACGAATTGTCTGAATATTCCCGAAAAACCTTTGTGGTAACGGAGCAGATTTTTTCTTTAATCAGCGATACCGAAACACCGCAGGGGTTTCTCTGCGTTATAAAAGCACTTGACAAAATTAGTCAGTTTGATACAATTAAGAGTAACGGAAAATTACTTGCGCTTGATAATGTGCAGGACCCGAACAATCTCGGCACGATTTTGCGTTCTGCCGAGGCGTTCGGAATTGACGGCATCGTTATGTCGGAGGATTGCTGTGATATTTACAGTCCAAAAGTTGTCAGAGGCAGTATGGGCGCAGTTTTCAGAATTCCGTTTTTAATTTGCAGCAGTATTTCTGATTTTTTAGCTGAGAATACTTATCTTGAGTCATTCGCTTCAGTTATTGACAGCGGCGCAACGCCGATATCAGAGGTTGATTTTATGTCTCCCTGCATAACCGTAATAGGCAACGAGGGTAACGGTTTAAAACAGGAAACGATAAACGCTTGCAAAAATAAGATTACAATTCCAATGCGAGGAAAAGCCGAGTCACTCAATGCTTCTTCTGCTGCTTCAATAATTATCTGGGAAATGATTAAATGATTTCATCAAACGCTAAAATCTGGATTTGGTTAACTCTTGCCCTCGGTTATAATACACCGAAGATCAAGAGAATAGCAAAGCTATATTCCGATATTTCTCTTTTTTATCTCGGCGGTAAAAAGGAGTGGCATTTTTGCGGCTTATTGTCAGAAAGCGATATTGATAAGCTTTCTAAAGCAACCCTTGAAGATGCTCAGAAAATTATTGACAGATGTAATGAACTCAATTACTCGGTGCTTGCAATAGACGACGAAAGCTATCCTTTGTGCCTTTTTAATATTGATACACCGCCTGCCGTTATTTATATCAGCGGTACTTTACCTGATATTGATAACCGTCTTTCTATAGGTATAGTAGGCACAAGACGGGCAACTGACTACGGTCTGAAGAACTCCTATAAAATCGCCTATGCGCTTTCAAAATACGGTGTTACCGTTGTAAGCGGAGGTGCTTTAGGTGTAGATTGCGCCTCTCACAGAGGCTCACTTGCCGCTGACGGAGTTACAATCTGCGTAAGAGGCTGCGGAATTAATTGTAATTATCTGCACGAAAATGAACAGATGCGACGTGCCATTACAAAGCGAGGAGCTGTAATTTCGGAGTATCCGCCTGACGAAAATCCGAGAAATTATTATTTTCCTGCTCGCAACAGAATAATCTCTGCTCTTTCAAACGGAGTTCTTGTAATTGAAGCGGGAGCAAAAAGCGGCTCACTTATTACTGCAAATCTTGCTCTTGAACAGGGTAAAGAGGTTTTTGCACTTCTCGGCAACAACAGCCCTCAGAATGAAGGCTCAAACGGAAGAATCAAAGAAGGCTCTGCAATTCCTGTTACTGATTTTATGGATATTCTCAATGCATTTGACAATTTGTACGCAACAGACGGAGAAGTCGATTTTAACAATATATCTCTTAACGATATTGAGGCAATCCCCGTAAAAGGAAAAAGTCCTTTCAGGAAAAAACCTAAAAAATTTATAAATATTGATAAACCTGAGAATAAGATAGAAAATATTGTTGATAATTCAGATAAAGAAATAAATCACAAAGAAAATTTAAATTTGAATCCTACAGCTCAAAGGATATATGAATACATATCCTCAGAGCCTGTTCATATAGATAAAATATCAAGCGATTTAGGAATCCCTGTTTTTAAGGTGCTCTCGTCAATAACGGAGCTTGAGATGAAAAATCTCGTAACTGCACTTCAGGGAAGAAGATACATACTTAAATAATCGGAGGTAAAAATGTCAGATTTGGTAATTGTGGAGTCACCCGCAAAAGCTAAAACTATTAAAAAATATTTAGGTAGCAATTATGAAGTAGTTGCTTCTATGGGGCACGTTCGTGATTTGCCTAAGGCAAGACTGAGCGTGGATATTAAAAATCACTTTGCACCGAAATACGAAATAATCAAAGGAAAAGAAAAGCTTGTTAAAGAGCTCAAAACTCTTGCAAGCGAAAGCGAAAATGTTTACCTTGCAACCGACCCTGACCGTGAGGGAGAAGCAATTTCCTGGCACCTTGCGTATATCCTCGGATTGCCCGATGATTACTGCAAGCGTGTAGAATTTAATGAAATTACTAAGACAGGCGTAAAGAACGGAATGGATAATCCACGTTCAATCAACATTGATCTTGTAAACGCACAGCAGGCTCGCAGAATTCTTGACAGACTTGTCGGCTACAAATTGAGTCCGTTTATTTCGCAGAAAATTCGCAGAGGACTTTCCGCAGGACGTGTGCAGTCTGTTGCAGTAAGAATAATCGTAGACAGGGAAGAGGAAATCAGAAAATTCAAGCCTGAAGAATACTGGACAATTGACGCAAAGTTTATTCCTAAAGGGAGCAGAAAGTCATTCTCTGCAAGCCTTTATTCAGACGCTAACGGTAAAATTAAAATTCAGAATCAGGAGCAGGCTGATAAAATCGAAGCTGATTTACAGGGCGCCGAGTATATGGTTACTAAGGTAAGACACGGTACTCGTAAAAAATCACCCGCACCGCCGTTTATTACTTCAACCTTACAGCAGGAAGCTTCAAGAAAGCTCGGATTTCAGTCAAGACGTACAATGAAGGTTGCACAGGAACTTTACGAGGGTGTTGAAATTCAGGGAATGGGCGCAACAGGTCTTATTACCTATATGAGAACCGACTCATTGAGAATTTCAAACGTTGCAATTGATGAGGTTACGAAATATATCGCATCGGAATACAGTGATGAATATTTACCGCCCAAGCCGAGATTCTTTAAGTCAAGAAGCAACGCACAGGACGGACACGAAGCAATCAGACCTTCAATGCCGAGCCTTGCACCGGATAAAATCAAGGATAGCCTGACATCAGACCAATATAAGCTCTATAAACTTATCTGGAACAGATTTACAGCCTCACAAATGGCAGACTGTATTCAGAAAACAACACAGGCTGATATTGAGGCAAACGGCTATACCTTTAAGGCGTCAGGCTACTATGTTGATTTCCCTGGTTTTACAACTCTTTATGTAGAGGGGAAAGATGAGGAAGAAGAAAAGTCCTCACAGCTTCCGCCTCTTGAAAAGAATATGCCGGTAAGATGTAAAGAGCTCAAGAAGAATCAGCATTTTACACAGCCGCCTGCACGTTATACAGAAGCATCGCTTATCAAAGCACTTGAAGAATATGGCATAGGAAGACCTTCTACCTATGCCGCTACCATAACCACTATAACAGGCAGAGAATACGTTAAGCGTGAAGCAAAGAGCCTTGTTCCGACCGAGCTTGGCGAAGCTGTTACTAAGCTTATGAAAGAGAGATTTCCGAATATTGTAAATGTAAAATTTACAGCAGGAATGGAAGAAGACCTTGATAAGGTCGAACACGGCGATGAAGAATGGGTAGAACTGCTTGACGATTTCTACGAAGATTTTAACGAAACTCTGAAGAAGGCAAAGGCTGAGATGGAGGGCGTTAAAATTCAGCTTAAAGAGGATGAAACCGATATTATCTGCGAAAAATGCGGAAGAAAGATGGTAGTCAAGGTTGGCAGATACGGCAAGTTTATAGCCTGTCCCGGTTATCCCGAATGTAAGAATATCAAGAAATATGTCGAAAAAACAGGCGTAACCTGCCCTAAATGCGGCGGTGACGTAATCGTAAAGCATACAAAGTCAAAGCGTATTTTCTACGGATGCTCAAATTATCCCGAGTGTGATTTTGTAAGCTGGAACGAGCCTGTTAACGAAAAATGTCCGCAGTGCGGTGAAATACTCTTTAAGAAAAAGGGTAAGAAGCCTGTGCTTTTCTGTGCAAAAGAGGGCTGCGGCTTTACAAAAACTATGACAACGGAAGATAAGTAATGTATATTAATGTTATAGGAGCAGGTCTTGCAGGCTGTGAGGCGGCAATGCAGATTGCCAAAAGGGGCGTTAAGGTGCGCCTTTACGAAATGAAGCCTTTAAAGAAAACTCCTGCTCATCATACAGATTTATTCGGTGAGCTTGTCTGCTCAAACTCTCTGAAAGCGATGAGAGTTGAAAGCGCAGCAGGACTTTTAAAGGAAGAAATGCGCAGACTTGACTCTTTTCTTATGAAATGCGCCGATAAGTGCAAAGTCCCTGCCGGCGGTGCACTTGCAGTTGACAGGGATATTTTTTCAAAGCTTGTGACTGAGGGTATAAAGAGCAACTCGAATATTGAAGTAATTACGGAAGAAATAAGCAAGATTCCCGATGATGCAATAACGGTTGTTGCAACAGGTCCGCTTACCTCTGAGCCGCTTGCAGATACAATCAGCAGGATGTTCGGGGATTCACTTTCATTTTTTGATGCGGCGGCACCTATTGTCACAGCTGAAAGCGTAGATATGGACTATGCTTTTTGTGCTTCAAGATATGAACGTGGTGACGGTGACGATTATATAAACTGCCCGATGAACAAAGAGGAGTACGAAATCTTTTACAACGAGCTTGTTAAAGCTGAACGTGCACCGCTTAACGATTTTGATGTTAACAATCCAAAGGTGTATGAGGGTTGTATGCCTGTTGAGGTTATGGCTCAGCGTGGAGAAGGTACTTTGCGCTTCGGACCTATGAAGCCTGTCGGACTTGTAAATCCGAGAACAGGTCACAGACCTTGGGCAGTGTTGCAGTTACGCAAGGAAAATTCAGAAGGTACGATGTATAATCTTGTGGGCTTTCAGACTAATCTGAAATTTCCCGAACAGAAAAGAGTTTTTTCACTCATTCCCGCACTCCATAAAGCGGATTTTGTGCGTTACGGTGTAATGCACAGGAATACTTTTATCTGTTCGCCAAAGGTGCTCAATTCTAATTATTCTGTAAAAGAAAATAACAGGTTGTTTTTTGCCGGTCAGATAACGGGCGTTGAGGGATATATGGAGTCATCTGCTTCGGGGATTATTGCAGGAATCAATGCTTGCAGACGGCTTTTAGATAAGCCTTCGTTTGTTTTACCGCGTGAAACGATGATTGGCTCACTGACTGCATATATTTCTGACCCTACTGTAACAAAATTTCAGCCCATGGACGCTAATTTCGGTGTACTTCCGGAGCTTGAAAACAGACCGAGAGATAAAAAAGAGCGTGGAGCCGCATACTCAAAGCGTGCTCTTGACGCAATTGATAAATATTTAGAAGAAAATTACGAGGATTAATATGAAGATTATTGTTGATGCATTCGGCGGAGATAATGCTCCGCTTGAAATTATCAAAGGCTGTGCTGATTCTGTTGCTGAATTCGGCATAAATATTATCCTGACGGGTAAGGAAGAAACAATAAGAAATACTGCAAAGGAAAATAATATTTCTTTAGACGGTATTGAAATTGCAAACTGTGAAGAAGTTATAACAATGGAAGATGCCGCCGATGCAGTTTTGAAAACAAAAAAAGACAGCTCGATGGCTGTCGGGTTAAAGCTCTTAAACGAAGATAAAGGACAGGCTTTTATCAGCGCAGGTAACAGCGGTGCACTCTGTATGGGCGCTACCCTTGGAATAAGAAGAATAAAGGGAATTAAACGTCCTGCCTTTGCGCCTGTTTTGCCCAATGAAAAGGGATTCTTTATGCTTATGGACGGCGGAGCAAATATCGATTGCCGTCCCGAAATGCTCTATCAGTTTGCACTTATGGGTTCGGTTTATATGGAAAAGGTTATGGGGGTTGAAAAACCTCGAATCGGACTTGCAAATGTCGGAACAGAGGAGCACAAGGGCAACGAGCTTTATCGAAATACATATGAGCTTTTAAAGAACAGTAATCTTAATTTTATCGGCAACGTAGAGGGCAGAGATATTCCGAAAGGTGTTTGCGACGTTGTTGTATGCGACGGATTTACGGGTAACCTGATACTCAAAACCTACGAGGGTGTTGCGATAACGCTTATGAAACAGATTAAGCATCTGTTTGCCGACAGCACAAAGGGCAAGCTTGCAGCAGCTCTTGTTATGAAAGACTTGAAATTTATGAAAAAGCATTTTGATTATAACGCCTACGGCGGTGCGCCTATTCTCGGAACGTCAAAGCCTGTTTTCAAGGCTCACGGTGATTCAAAGGCAGTTACAATCAAGAACGCAATTAAGCTATCGGTTGACTATGTCAACGCAAAAGCTATTGAAGAAATATCATCTGCACTTTAAATTTCAGGAGAATAAAAATGACTGATTTACAGAATAAAATCGGATATCAATTTAAAAATCCTGCTTTACTCAACGAGGCATTAACACACTCATCTTATGCAAACGAGCATAAGTCAAAGCACATAAAATACAATGAAAGACTTGAATTTCTCGGGGACTCTGTGCTTTCAATCGTAGTATCTGATTATATTTACAAAAATTGTCCCGAACTTCCAGAGGGCGAGCTTACAAAATTGCGTGCATCTTTAGTGTGTGAAAAATCACTCTACGAGTTTGCTAAAAAAATCGACCTCGGAAAGTATCTTGTGTTAAGCAAAGGAGAAAGAAACAACGGCGGTGCTGACCGTCCGTCAATTCTTTCCGATGCATTTGAGGCTTTAATTGCAGCTATTTACATTGACGGCGGACTTGCACCCGCATCAAAGCATATTCTTAATTTCGTAATACCTGCAATTAAGAATTCAAAGAAAAAGAAGATAAATGACTATAAAACAACCTTGCAGGAGATTATTCAGAAAAATCCGGGTGAAAAGCTTGAATATGTTCTTGTAAAGGAAAGCGGTCCCGACCATAACAAGCACTTTGTAGTTGAGGTTCACCTCAACAGCAACGTTATCGGAAAGGGTGGCGGCAGAAGTAAAAAGGAAGCTGAACAGCAGGCGGCTCGTGAGGCTTTGGAGCTGATGGGGTATTAAACACAGTAATATTTCAATTTTCATTCCGCACAACGGTTGTCCTCATCAGTGCAGCTTTTGCAATCAAAAAAATATCACAGGGCAGTCTTGTCAGCCAACAGGAGAAGATATAAAAAACACTCTTGATAAAGCTGTAAATGATTTAGGTGATAAAGCAAAAAATGCCGAAATTGCATTTTTCGGCGGCAGCTTTACGGCAATTGACAGAGATTATATGATAACCTTGCTCGAAGCCGCAAAGCCCTATACAAAGATATTTACAGGAATCAGAATTTCCACTCGTCCCGATTACATTGATGAAGAAGTGCTTGATATTCTTAAAAAATACAACGTAACTTCAATCGAGCTTGGCGCACAGTCAATGGATGATTTTGTGCTCAAAGCTAACGACAGGGGACATAGCGGTGATGATGTAATAAGAGCGTCAGGACTTATTAAAAAATATAATTTTTCCCTCGGACTACAGATGATGACGGGACTTTATACTTCAACATATGATAAGGATATTTACACAGCACAGAGGTTTATTGAGCTTAAACCTGTTACGGTCAGGATTTACCCGACTGTTATTATGAAAGAAACAGAGCTTGCAAATCTTTATCTTTCTGGAAAATTTGTACCGTACACACTTGAGCAGTCGGTAGAATTATGTTCAAAGCTTATTATTATGTTTGAAAAAGCTGATATTAAGATTATAAGGCTTGGACTTCACTATTCAGACAGCCTTGTAAAGAACAGCCTTGGCAACAACTATCACCCTGCGTTTAAGGAGCTTTGCGAAAGCAGAATTTTTTATAATTCTTTTATTGAAAAAACAAATTCTGTTGATAAATCAAAAACATTTACTGTTTACATAAATGAAAAATCACTTTCGAAGTTTTACGGTCAGAAGAAATGCAACCTTAATTGCTTTAAAGAAATGGGCTACACCTTTGAAATCAAGTTTGACAACACACTCGGAAAATATGATTTGTACATAATATAGGGGTATTATAATGCGTTTAAAATCATTGGAAGTACAGGGATTCAAGACGTTTCCCGATAAAACTAAATTATCCTTTGAACAGGGAATTACGTCGGTAGTAGGTCCCAACGGTTCAGGAAAGAGTAATATAAGCGACGCTATACGCTGGGTTCTCGGTGAGCAGTCGCCCAAAAGCCTGCGCTGTTCCAAGATGGAGGACGTTGTTTTTAACGGTACCGATAAACGCAAAAGGCAGGGTTATGCCGAGGTTACTCTTAATATCGACAATTCTGACAGATTTCTTGATTTTAACGGCGATGATATTGCAGTAACAAGGCGTTACTACAGAAGCGGTGAGAGTGAATACCTTATCAATAAAGCGGCTGTAAGACTTAAAGATATTAACGAGCTGTTTATGGATACAGGTCTTGGCCGTGACGGCTATTCAATGATAGGACAGGGTAAAATTGACAGCATTGTTTCCTCAAAAAGTGAAGAACGCCGTGAAATCTTTGAAGAAGCCGCAGGAATTTCACGCTACAGATACAGAAAAATTGAAGCAGAGCGAAAACTGAAAAGCACCGAGGACAACCTGTTAAGACTTCGTGACATTGTTACAGAGCTTGAAGAGCGTGTTGAACCGCTCAGAAAGCAATCTGAAAAGGCACAGCAATTTCTGTCTTACTCAGAAGAAAAAAGAGGACTCGAAATTGCCCTTTGGCTGCTCACTCTGGATAAGTCACAGGATAGTCTTAAACAGCAGGACGAAAAAATCTCGATTGCAAGAGCACAGTATGAAGAAGCTGAACAGGTACTGCAAAATATTCAGACAGAAACCGAAGAAATTTACTTAAAAAACGGCTTACTGTCTGCTGAAATTGAAAATATAAGAAATGCAATTTCCCAAAAGGAAGCTGAAATTTCGCAAAAGAAGTCGCTTATTTCTGTTGCTGAGAACGATATTCTCCACAGCAACGAAAATATCGACAGAATAAATAATGAGATTGCTCAGGCAGAGCAGAGTGCAGACAGCCTTGAAAAGACTATTTCGGAAAAGCAGGAAAGAATTGCCGTGCTTGATTCCGATATTATTGAAAAGCAGAAAAATTACAGCGAAATTTCAGAACAACTCAATATTATTAATCTTGATTCAAGCAAAAGCGGCGACCTTTTACAGGAGGTAACAGCAGAACTTTCTATGCTTACTTCTCAGTCTGCCGATGCAAGAGTAATTGATATGACGTCAGAAAGTACAATTACGGAGTTAACTGCAAGAATCAATGCTCTTGAAACATCAAAAGCTGAAAAGACTTCGCAATTGGAAGAGCTTGAAGAAATTTTCAAAGCATATAGCGAAGATTTGGCGGATACTAATGATGAAATTAGTTCACTGAAAAATTCAATTGACGGTTTAGAACTTAAATTATCCTCAAAAGAAAAGAAGAGAAATGAGCATAAGGCAGAAAGCGAAAAGCTCTCTCTTGACGTAAAAGAACACTTGCGTAAAATCTCTTTTCTTGAAAATCTTGAACGCAACCTTGAGGGTTTCTCGAAGAGCGTAAAGGTTGTAGTGAACGCTTCCAAAAACGGCAAACTTAACGGTATTTGCGGACCTGTTTCAAGAGTTATTTCGGTTCCGTCAAAGTATGGAGTTGCAATTGAAACTGCGCTTGGTGCGGCTATGCAGAACATTGTTGTAAACTCCGACGAGGACGCTAAGCAGGCTATCCGCTATCTGAAATCAACTGACGGTGGCAGAGCGACATTTTTGCCGCTTAACACTATCAAAAACCGAGAACTTCGTGAAAACGGACTTGATGACTGTTACGGTTTTGTTGGAGTAGCAAGTGAGCTTTGTTCTTGTGAAGAAAAATACAATAATATTCTCGGTTCGTTACTTGGCAAAATTGTAATTGCAGAGGATTTGAACAGTGCAACCTCAATTGCAAAAAAATATTCATATAGATTTAAGGTAGTAACGCTTGACGGTCAGGTGGTAAACGCAGGCGGCTCTCTGACAGGCGGCTCGCTTAACAGAAATACAGGACTGCTCAGCCGTGCTTCTGAAATTGAACAGCTTAAAAAGCTTACTGACGACTTACAGAATAAAGCAAAAACTGCCCAGAATATGTGTGAACAGGTAAGCAGAGAATATTCTGCAATCGAAGCTGAGTTGCTCGGTACAAGAGCTGATTTATCTAATAAACAGCAGGAATTTGTTCGTTTGCAAGCAGAAAAACGTGCTTGTGAAAACGAGCTTATTAATGCAAAATCTATAATTGATAATACTGATAACGAAATAAAAGACTGCAAAAACAGAATTGATAAGCTGAAAGAAAGCGGTGCACGGGCAAAAAAACAGCTTGCCGAGCTTAATTTTAAAATTGCTAAGGCAGAAGAAAAGGTTAACGCCGTAACAGGCAGCAGAGCTGAGCTTACTGAAAAGCGAGAAGAACTCACAACACTTTTGCAGAATATCCGCCTTGAAATAGTAACTGCACAAAAGGATATCGACGCTTTAAATTCAGAAATTGTCTTTGCACAAAATACAGGAACTGACCACGAAGAAAAAAAAGCGGAGCTATTAAAACAGATTGAGAGTATAAAAACTTCTGTTAACGAAACTCAAAAGCGTATTGAAAGCCTTAATGCTGAAATAACAGCTATTGAAAATGAGCAGAAGTCTTTGTATAATAAAATTGAAGAAATCAATGCTCAAAAAGATAAACTTGAAAAGCGAAGTGCAGAAATCCGTAACTTTGAGCGTGACAAAAATGCTGAACGTGAAACCTCGGGCAGAGAGCTTGCACGACTTGAAGAACGCAAAATCAACCTTCAAAAGCAGTATGACGATATTGTCTCAAAGCTTTGGGATGAATACGAGCTTACAAAACGTGAGGCTGAGGAAAACGCTGTTGAGATTGAAGATTCATCAAAAGCAAACAAGCGGCTCAATGAACTCAAACAAAAGATTAAAGGACTCGGAAACGTCAACGTTTCTGCGATTGAAGAATACAAAGAGGTATCCGAGCGTTATGAGTTTATGAGCAAGCAGGTAAATGACGTTGAAAAATCAAAGAAAGAAATTGAACGCCTTATAAATGACTTGACAAAGCAGATGAAAGAGGTGTTTGTTGAAAGCTTTGACCGGATTAACAAGAACTTTACCTATACTTTCAAGGAGCTTTTTGGCGGCGGTACTGCATCGCTGTCGCTTTCCGATCCTGAAAATATACTCACGAGCGGAATTGATATTCTTGTTCATCCTCCGGGAAAAATCGTTGTTCATCTCGACGCATTATCGGGCGGTGAAAAAGCTCTTGTTGCAATTGCGCTGTATTTTGCTATAATGAAAGTAAGACCTGCGCCGTTTTGCGTTATGGATGAGATAGAAGCGGCACTTGATGATGTAAATGTTTACAGATTTGCAAGCTATCTTCGCAGGCTTACCGATAACACGCAGTTTATACTTATAACACACAGACGAGGAACAATGGAAGAAGCTGATGTGCTTTACGGTGTAACAATGCAGGACGAGGGAATTTCAAAGCTGCTTGAACTGCGTTCAACAGAAGTAGCCGAAAAACTCGGAATTGATTCAAAATAAAGGAATGATTATATGGGATTTTTCAGTAAAATAAAAGAAGGCTTAAAGAAAACAAGAAACGCTGTTGTCGGTCAGATTGACTCAATGCTTAAATCCTTTACAAAGATTGACGACGAGCTTTTTGAAGAGCTTGAAGAATTGCTTGTTATGGGTGACGTTGGTGTTCATACAGCCGAAAAAATATGTGATGAATTAAAGGGCAGAGTAAAAAAAGAGGGTATTAAAGACCCTGAAGAAATCAACAGACTTCTTGAAGAAACAGTATCCGAAATGCTCAAGGGCGGCGAAGAGCTTGATATTTCAACAACTCCCTCAATTATTCTTGTAATAGGAGTTAATGGAGTAGGAAAGACTACCACAATAGGAAAGCTCGCAAACAGCCTTTCAAAGCAGGGCAAAAAGGTTATCCTTGCTGCTGCCGATACTTTCCGTGCCGCAGCAATTGAACAGCTTGACATCTGGGCTCAGAGAAGCGGCTGTGAAATTATCAAGCAGAACGAGGGCAGCGACCCTGCCGCAGTAGTTTTTGACGCAATTTCAGCAGCCAAAGCAAGAAATGCAGACGTTATTATCTGCGATACAGCAGGACGTCTGCACAATAAAAAGCACCTTATGGACGAGCTTGCAAAAATTAACCGTGTAATTGACAGAGAGCTTCCCAACGCCGCAAAGGAAAAGCTCCTTGTGCTTGACGCAACAACAGGACAGAACGCCGTAAATCAGGCTGAACAGTTCAGACAGTCAACAGGCATTACGGGTATTGTACTCACAAAGCTCGACGGAACTGCAAAGGGCGGAGTTGTGCTTGCAATTAAAGACGGTCTCGGAATCCCCGTTAAATATATCGGCGTTGGCGAGCAGATTGACGATTTACAACCGTTTAATTCAGACGATTTTGCAAGAGCATTATTTGCAAAAACGGAGTAAAGAATATGAAATTTATTATTGCTACAAATAATCCTAAAAAACTCAAAGAGCTTGAACGCATCTTAAATCCTCTCGGAATTAATGCAGTTTCTGCAAAAGCTGAGGGTATTTCCCTTGATGATGTCAAGGAAACAGGGACAACCTTTGCCGAAAACGCTTTCATAAAGGCAGAAGCGGCGTATAAAAAAACAGGCTTACCTTCAGTAGCAGATGATTCGGGTTTATGTGTTGATGCATTGGACGGACGTCCGGGGATTTTTTCCGCACGTTATGCAGGTGAAAACGCAACTGACGAGGATAAAAACAATAAGCTCCTTACAGAGCTTAAAGATGTTCCTGAAAAAGACAGAACGGCTCATTTTTCCTGTGCAATCTGTTGTATTCTGCCAAACGGAGATAAAATTGAAGTTGAGGGAATCTGTGAGGGAAGTATTGCATTTGAGCCTCACGGTAACGGCGGATTTGGCTACGACCCGATTTTTAAATACGGAGATAAAAGCTATGCAGAGCTTTCTTCTGATGAAAAAGATGCAGTAAGTCACAGGGGAAAGGCTTTGAGAAAACTTAAAGCAGAGCTTGAAAAATATCTTGAAAAATAACCGAAAGGATTTAGTATATGCTGACAAGTAAACAGAGGGCTTATCTCAGAAGCCTTGCGAATAAACTTGATACAATTCTTATTGTGGGCAAGGGTGAAATCACTGACAATATTATACGTCAGGCAGATACAGCCTTGACTGCACGTGAAATAATAAAAGGCAAGGTGCTTGAAAACAGCGCATATTCTTCAAGAGAAGCGGCTGAAATTCTTGCTGAAAAATGCAGTGCCGATGTAGTTCAGGTTATAGGCTCAAAATTTGTTCTTTATCGTGAAAATCCTGACGAGCCTGTTATCGTTTTACCAAAGGCGAAAAAGAAATGAGTAAAATAGGTATAATAGGCGGAACCTTTAACCCGATTCATAATGGGCATACTTTACTTGCGTTGTATTGCAAAGAAAAGCTTAATCTTGACAGTGTTATTTTCATTCCCACCTACACTCCTCCGCATAAATCTGATAAAGATTTGGAAAGTGAAGTTCACAGGCTCAATATGTGCAATATAGCTGTTCAGAATTATCCGGATTTTTCTGTTTCAGACATTGAAATCAAAAGAAAAGGTAAAAGCTACACCTATGAAACCCTGACAAGCCTTAAAGATATTTATCCAAATGATACTTTGTATTTCATAACGGGAGCAGATATGTTCTTAACGCTTGAAAAATGGAAAAATCCCGAAATCATTTTTGACAAAGCGATTATAGCAGCTGTTCCGAGAAATTCGTCGGATTCTGAAATACTGAACAGACACTATCATAATTATCTTAAACCTTTGGGTGCAAAGGCTTGCATACTTGAAGAACCTGTTTTGAGTGTTTCTTCAACCTTTATCAGAGAAAATATAGAAAACTATGATTTGATTAAATCTTTAATTGACAGGAATGTTTATGAATATATAGTAAAAAATAATCTCTACAGGGAGTGACTGAAATTGAGTATCGCCGAATATAAAAAGATTATTAAATCTATGATGAGTGAAAACAGGTACAATCACTGTGTAAATGTGTCAAAAGAGGCTGTTAAGCTTGCTAAGCGTTACGGCGGTGATGAAGAAAAAGCCGCAATTTCAGGTATTCTTCACGATATTACAAAAGAAATGCCGAAAGAAGAACAGTTGCAAATTATGCTTGACAGTGGTATAATCTTAGACGATATTCAAAAAAACGCTCCCAAGCTGTGGCACGGTATAAGCGGAAGTGTTTATATTAAAAATCATTTAGATATCGATGATGAAGATATTTTAAATGCGATTTGTTACCACACGACCGGCAGAGCAGGTATGTCGCTTCTTGAAAAAATCATTTTTGTGGCAGATTTCACTTCGGAGGAGCGTACATACAAGGGCGTTGCAACAATGCGCAAAAAGTCAAGAAAAAGTCTTGAGGACGCAATGCTTTACGGGTTTAAATTCACTTTTTCTGATTTATCCTCACGTGAGCTTGCAATTCACCCTGATGAGCTTGCTTGTTACAACGAAATTGTTTTAAATAACTCCATGAAAGGAAAGAGTAAATGAATTCTTACGATCAGGCTGTAATGGCGGCAAAGGCTATAAGCAGTAAAAAAGGCTTAGATATACAGGTAATAGAAATAAGCGATATATCCGTTCTTGCAGATTATATGGTAATCGCAACGGGTACAAGCTCAACTCACGTAAAAGCACTTGCTGACGAGGTTGAGTACAGGCTTGACGAAGCAGGTATTTCCGTAAGTCATATTGAGGGGTATCGTTCGAACAGTTGGATATTGCTTGACTACGTTGACGTAATTGTAAACGTATTTTCAGATGAAGCAAGAGAATTTTACGACCTTGACAGACTCTGGCAGGACGGAAAGCCTGTTGACCTTACAGGTATAGTAGATTAAATTCGGGAGGGCTTGAATTGAAATATAATCACAAAACCACAGAACAGAAATGGCAGAAAATTTGGGAGGAAAAGGGAGTATTCCACGCAGAAGAAAATTCTGATAAAGAAAAATTCTATGCGCTTATCGAGTTCCCTTATCCTTCGGGACAGGGCTTGCACGTAGGTCACCCAAGACCTTACACAGCACTTGATACCGTTGCAAGAAAGCGCAGACTTCAGGGTTACAATGTGCTTTATCCTATCGGTTGGGACGCATTCGGACTTCCCACCGAAAATTACGCTATCAAAAATCATATTCACCCTGAGATTGTTACAAAGAATAATATTGAACGCTTTAAAAAGCAGATTCAGTCGCTCGGTATTTCCTTTGACTGGAGCAGAGAAATCAACACTACCGATCCCGATTATTACAAGTGGACACAGTGGATTTTTATTCAACTCTTTAAAAAGGGACTTGCCTATAAAAAAGAGATGAATGTAAACTGGTGCACTTCCTGTAAATGCGTTCTTGCTAATGAGGAAGTTGTAAACGGCGTTTGCGAACGTTGCGGAAGCGAGGTCGTACATAAGGTTAAGTCGCAGTGGATGCTTAAAATCACCGAATACGCAGACAGACTTATCAATGACCTCGACCTTGTTGATTATCCCGACAGAGTTAAGGCACAGCAGATTAACTGGATTGGCAGAAGTACGGGCGCTGAGGTTGACTTTACAACAACCACAGGCGACACCCTCACAATTTACACCACAAGAGCAGATACACTTTACGGTGCAACATATATGGTAATTTCACCCGAACATCCGCTTATTGAGAAGTGGGCGGATAAGCTCGGCAATATGGACGAAATCAGGGCTTATCAGGCTGCTGCGGCACGTAAGTCCGACTTTGAAAGAACTGAAGTTGCCAAGGACAAAACAGGCGTAAGACTTGACGGCGTAATGGCTATCAACCCTGTCAACAATAAAGAAATTCCGATTTTCATTTCCGACTATGTACTTGTTTCTTACGGAACAGGTGCAATTATGGCTGTTCCTGCTCACGACACACGTGACTGGGAATTTGCAAAGAAGTTTGACTTACCGATTATCGAGGTTGTCAAGGGCGGTAATGTTCAGGAAGAACCATTCACCGACTGCGCAACAGGCGTTATGGTAAACTCAGGTATGCTTGACGGACTTACCGTAGAAGAAGCAAAGAAGAAGATTATCGACTGGCTCACAAAAGAGGGTAAAGGTCATGCAAAGGTTAACTATAAGCTTCGTGACTGGGTATTCTCACGTCAGCGTTACTGGGGCGAGCCTATCCCGATTGTTCATTGTGAAAAGTGCGGTTATGTTCCGATTGATGAAAGCGAGCTTCCGCTTAAACTGCCTATGGTAGAATCCTATGAGCCGACAGACAACGGCGAATCTCCGCTTGCAAAAATGACAGACTGGATTGAAACAACTTGTCCTCATTGCGGCGGAAAGGCTTACCGTGAAACAGATACTATGCCTCAGTGGGCAGGCTCCTCGTGGTATTATCTGCGTTATATGGACCCCCACAATGACAAAGAGCTTGCTTCTAAAGAAGCTCTTGAGTACTGGGCACCTGTTGACTGGTACAACGGCGGTATGGAGCATACAACACTTCACTTGCTCTACAGCCGTTTCTGGCATAAGTTCCTCTATGACCTCGGAATTGTTCCTACTCCCGAACCATACGCAAAGCGTACATCTCACGGTATGATTCTCGGCGAAAACGGCGAAAAAATGAGTAAGTCAAGAGGAAACGTTGTAAATCCCGATGAAATCGTTGAAGAATACGGTGCCGATACAATGCGCCTTTATGAGATGTTTATCGGTGACTTTGAAAAGGCTGCTCCCTGGAGTCAGTCGAGTATTCGTGGCTGTCGCAGATTTGTTGAGCGTTACTGGAACTTGCAGACAATGCTCATTGACGGCGACAAAATACGTCCCGAGCTTGAGGGTGCTTTCCACAAAGCTATCAAGAAAGTCGGCGACGACATTGAAAATATAAAGTTCAATACTGCTATAGCAACACTTATGGCTTTGATTAACGATATTACAAACGTAAAATCAATCAACAAAGAAGAGCTGAGAATTTTCTCAATCCTACTCAATCCCTTTGCTCCTCACGTAACAGAGGAAGTGTATGAAGCCTGCAAGCTCGGTGACGGTATTCTTGCCGAGGCAAGATGGCCTGAATATGACGAATCAAAGTGCGTTGATGAAAGTGTTGAGATTGTAGTTCAGGTCAACGGAAAAATCAAAGCAAAGCTGAATATTCCCGTAGATGCACAAAAAGACGAGATTCTTAATCTTGCAAAGTCTGATGAAAATGTCAGGAAAGTTATTGACGGAATGAACATAATCAAAGAGATTGTAGTTCCCAAAAAGCTTGTAAACCTCGTTGTTAAGCCATAAAAATTCATTAAAATTTAATTTTTCCTAAAATTCTACATTTCTATTGACATTATTCGTTACATAATGTATAATATGATTTGCAATTATATGCAAAGTACCCATGCCATATGGCAGATGGGAGGGAAGATAGATGGCAGAGATTAGACTCAAGGAAAATGAATCACTCGAAAGTGCATTAAGAAGATTCAAAAAGCAGTGTGCCAGAGCTGGCGTTATTGCTGAGGTTCGCAAGAGAGAAGCTTATGAAAAGCCCTCTGTAAAGCGTAAAAAGAAATCCGAAGCAGCTCGCAAACGCAAATACAGGTAATCAAACAAAGCGGACAGAGCAATCTGTCCGCTTTTTGTCATTTATATTAATGATTAAGGTGATACTATGAAAAAAATTCTTGTTTTGTTAGGTCCAAACCTCAATATGGTCGGAATTCGTGAAAAGGGAATTTACGGCACTGAAACCTCCGAAAGCATTGAAATTCAGATTAGGGAATGTGCTGAGAAGAATGGATTTACTGCCGATGTTTTCCAGTCAAATCACGAGGGCGATTTGATTGATAAAATCCATGCTGCAAGGGAATACTATAACGGTGTGGTAATCAACGCAGGTGCACTTACTCACTACAGCTATGCTCTGCGTGACGCAATTGCCAGCGTAAAAATTCCGTTTATAGAGGTTCATATGTCTAACATTCACGCAAGAGAAGAATTCAGACATACTTCTGTAATTGCACCTGTATGTGCAGGACAGATTGCGGGATTTGGTAAAAACAGTTATTTTCTTGCAATACAGGCTCTTAAGGACTTGATGTAATGAACAGTGAAATATTCTGTAAAAGAATTAATGCTTTAAAAACGGTTCTTAAAAATGATGATGAAGGATTGTTTATTACAAATCAGAAGAACATCGGCTACCTTTGCGGTTTTTTCAACAGTGAAGGCGTTATGCTTGTGACAACAGAAAAGACCTTCCTTTTTGTTGATTTCAGATATATTGAGGCGGCAAAGAAAAAAGCAAGCTGTTGTGAAGTAATCTGTTTTAGCAAGCTTGGTACTGATTTGCTTAAAGTGAGTAAAGAAAACTCCGTGAATAAGCTTTTTTTTGAAGCGTCTGATATTACTGTTGCACGTTTTAATTCTTTTAAATCATTATTTGATGAGAACCAAATTGAGTGTGACAGCTCCTCAACTCTTGATAAGGCGATTTCTAATCTCCGCATTATAAAAGATGAAACCGAGATAGAGAAAATTCAAAAAGCACAACAAATTACAGAAATAGCTTATAATGAGGTTTTAAATTATTTAAAACCCGGAGTCAGCGAAATGGAAATTGCCGCACGACTTGAATATCTTATGAAGATGAACGGTGCGGAGGATATTTCTTTTGACCTTATAACAATCACAGGAAAAAAGACTTCATTGCCTCACGGAGTACCGTCTGACGATATTGTAAAAGAGGGAGATTTCTTTACTTTTGACATCGGAGCAGTTTATGAAGGTTATCACAGCGACACAACAAGAACAATAGCAATCGGGTACGCAACCGACGAAATGCAGGAAATTTACAGTATTGTACTGAAAGCTCAGCTTGCGGCTCTTGAAAAAATCAGAAGCGGTGTTTTATGCAGTAATGTTGATAAAACAGCGAGAGATATTATAGAGAATGCAGGCTACGGCAAATATTTCGGCCACTCAACGGGACACGGAGTAGGACTTGATATTCACGAAGCTCCGAATGTTTCACCAAAAAGCGATTTTACGCTTGAAAAAGGTATGATAATTACCGATGAACCGGGCATCTATCTGCCCGAAAAGTTCGGCGTAAGGATAGAAGATATGGTTTGTGTAACCGAAAAAGGCTGCAAAAACTTTGTTTATTTGCCAAAAGAGCTTATAATTCTATAAAACACTTGCAATTTTCTTGCTTTTTATGTATAATGTTAAATGTCATATTACGGCAATGCTTTTTTGGCGTATAAACTTAATTTTAGGAGGTATTACTAATGATATCAGCAGGTGATTTCAGAAACGGCGTTACATTTGAAATGGACGGACAGGTTGTTTCAATCATTGAGTTCCAGCATGTAAAGCCCGGTAAAGGTGCTGCGTTCGTTAGAACAAAAATCAGAAATGTTATTACAGGTGCGGTTGTAGAAAAAACCTTCAACCCCAACGATAAATATCCGACTGCGTTTATCGACAGAAAGGATATGGAATACAGCTATTCCGACGGTGACCTTTACTACTTTATGGATACCGAAACATGGGAGCAGATTCCGATTAATAAGAGCGTTCTCGGCGACAACTTCAAGTTTGTTAAAGAGAATATGGTATGCAAGGTTCTTTCTTACAAAGGAAATGTTTTCGGCGTAGAGCCGCCTAACTTTGTTGAGCTTCAGGTTACAAAGACTGACCCCGGATTTAAGGGCGACACAGCTACAAACGCTACAAAGCCTGCTACTCTTGAAACAGGTGCTGAAATCAAAGTTCCTCTCTTTATTGACGAGGGCGAGGTTATTCAGATTGACACAAGAACAGGCGAATATATGGGCAGAGCATAATCTCTGCAGGAGTTTATTATGAATTTAACTGAAAAGATTTCTTACATCAAAGGACTTGCCGAAGGTCTTAGCCTTGACGAGTCAAAGCCTGAGGTAAAGGTTATTAACGCAATTGTTGAGCTTCTTGATGATATGGCTTATTCTGTAAGCGATATGGAGGAGCTTTACGACGATTTGAGCGCACAGGTTGACGAAATCGATCAGGATCTTGCAGACGTTGAATCTGATATTTATGACGATGAAGATGATGATGACTGCGACTGCTGTGATTTTGAGGATGAAGACAATCCTTTTTATGAAGTAACCTGCGGTGCCTGCGGACAGAAACTTAATGTTTCCGAAGATGTTCTTCTTGAGGGCGAAATTGAGTGCCCGAATTGCGGCGAACTTCTCGAGTTTGATTTTTCAGACTTATTTGATGAGGACGGTTGTTGTTCAGAAGACGGCTGTACCTGCGGCTGCTGCGATGATGAAGACGTTGAATAATTAAATCACAAATTAACACCTCTCGTATAGAATGTACGAGGGGTGTTTTTTTGCTCTACTACAGACATCGTAAAATAAAATTTAAAATTTTGAGGCGAATATTGCTATCGATTTTTTTATTTATTTTATCCCTTATTATATTCTGCGAAGTTCATCTTTCTGATTTCAGACCCGAATATATCAGAATACAGGCAGAAATTCTGTCAGTGAATTCTGTCTGTGATGCGGCAAATTCAACGCTTGAAAAGCTCGGCTACAGCTATAATGATATTGCTAAAATTAAGTATTCCGAAGACGGCAAGGTACAGTCAATAGAAACCGACTCAATAAAAATTAATAAAATCAAGTCTGAAATAACCAAATCCGTACAAAAAGAAATTGCAAAGGTGTATGATAATGAAATTGATATTCCTTTGGGTGCTTTTACCAATGTAACAGTTCTTTCTAACTGGGGTCCCTGTATCCCTTTGACTTTTAATCTGACAGGCAGTTTTTCATCCGAAATAGTAAGCACCTTTGAGCAGGCAGGAATAAATCAGACCGTTCACCATATCAGGCTTATGCTGACTTCAAAAATTATGACAACCTCGCTTGATTATTCGGGAAATATCACCTTTACAACAGATTTTGAAATAGCACAGTCAGTAATAGTAGGTGAAATCCCATCTTCCTACGGAAATCTTTACAGAACATATTAATTGCTAAACTTCAATATTAATTTGAAAACCCTGTGAAAAATATTGAAAAACAATATATTTTGTGGTATACTAAAACAGTTAATACAATGGGTAAGGAGGGCATTTATTTGGCTGATATTATAAATCCGGCTGATAAACTGTCTGAAAAGCAATCTGAGTATATGAAACTGATTGCCGAAATTATGGAAATTAGAAAAAGAGGCGAAAAACCGCTCGCTTTTGTAAGAACATACGGCTGTCAGCAGAACGTAGCTGACAGTGAAAAAATTAAAGGTATGCTTGCTCAGTCGGGATTTGATTTTGTTGACGCTCCCGACGATGCTGACTTTATTCTTTTTAACACCTGCGCAGTCAGAGAACACGCAGAGGACAGAGTTTTCGGCAATGTTGGAGCACTAAAAAACCTTAAGAGAAAGCATCCGCAGATTTTAATTGCTCTCTGCGGATGTATGATGGAGCAGGAGCATATTGCAAACAGAATCTACAACAGTTTTCCGTTTGTCGGTCTTGTGTTCGGCACCCACTCACTGCATCATTTTCCCGAGCTTATGTATAATTCACTCGTTAACGGAAAGCGTATTATAGAACGTGGAAACGATGATAATAAGCTCTACGAGGGTATTCCCGTAAGACGTGACGGCAGTTTTAAAGGCTGGCTGCCGATAATGTACGGCTGCAACAATTTCTGTACCTATTGCATTGTACCATACGTAAGAGGCCGTGAGCGCAGTCGTGACAAAAACATAATTATTTCCGAAGCAAGAGAGATGATTCAAAGCGGTTATAAAGATATAACACTGCTTGGTCAGAACGTAAATTCCTACGGAAAAAACCTGCCCGACGGTGTTAATTTTGCAAAGCTGTTAAGTGAAATTGATTCAATTGACGGTGACTACTGGCTCAGATTTATGACTTCTCACCCGAAAGACTGTTCAAAGGAGCTTATTGATACAATCGCAAACGGAACGCATATAAGCAAGCATCTTCACTTGCCGTTCCAGAGTGGCTCTGACCGAATTTTAAAGGCGATGAACAGGCATTATGACCGAAAAAAATACCTTGAGATTGTAAATTACGCCAAAGAAAAAATTGAAGATGTTTCGCTTACAAGTGATATAATCGTAGGCTTTCCCGGTGAAACTTACGAGGATTTCAAGGAAACTCTTTCACTTATTAAAGAGGTTGAATTTACATCTCTGTTTACATTCATCTTTTCACCCAGAGTCGGCACGCCTGCCGAGAAAATGGACGACCCCATACCTTATGAAGAAAAATCAAAGTGGTTCAGAGAACTTCTTGACGTTCAGGAGGAGATTGCGGCAAAACGCTGTTCCTCAATGGTAGGTAGAATCGAAAAAGTTCTTATCGAGGGCGAAACAGGCAAAAATGATGAATTAACAGGCAGGACAAGCGGTAACATAATTGTTGAGCTGAAAGCTCCTGCCAACTTAATTGGAACATTCCAAAATGTAAAGATTACAAAAGCACGTAACTGGATTCTCAAAGGAGAATTAGTATAAATATAATTATACGGAGGTAAAATTATGGATATTATTACACAGGCAAGAGAACTCGGAAAAGCAATTCAGAAGGAAGTATCATACATCAGATTGCAGGAGGTTCAGGCTAAGGCAGACGCTGACACAGAGCTTCAGAGCTTAATCGGTGAATTTAATCTTAAGAGAATGTCAATCAATAACGAGGCTTCAAAAAAGGAAAGAGATCAGGACAAGCTTACTCAGCTTAACACTGAAATGAGAGAAGTTTACTCCAAGATTATGTCTAACGAAAATATGATTGCTTATAACGATGCAAAGGAAGAATTTGATGTTGTTGCAAACAGAGTTCTTGCAATTGTTCAGCAGTCTTGTGAGGGTGCTGATCCCGAAACTGCAGATTATTCACAGTCTTCCTGTTCAGGCAGCTGTGAAAGCTGCGGTGGCTGCCACTAATTTGATTTAGATTAAACAAAAAGGGTGTGAGATTATGGCGGAGTTATCTCCGATGATGAAACAGTATTTTAAAATTAAAGAAGAAAATAAAGACAGCATTTTGTTCTTTCGTCTTGGAGATTTCTACGAAATGTTCTATGATGATGCAAAGCTTGCGTCAAAAGAGCTTGAACTCACACTTACAGGCCGTGACTGCGGTCAGGACGAACGTGCACCGATGTGCGGCGTTCCTTTTCACAGCTGTGAGGGTTACATAGCCCGACTTGTTGCAAAGGGATACAAGGTTGCAATATGCGAGCAGACTGAGGACCCTGCAAAGGCAAAGGGACTTGTTAAGCGTGACATAATTCGTGTTATCACACCCGGTACAGTTATGGAGTCGAGTATGCTCGACGAAAGCAAAAACAATTACATTTGCTGTATGTTTGCTAAAAACAAGCATATTGGTATTTGTTTTTGTGATATTTCTACCGGAGAATTATACGCTACCGAGATTTCCGGCAAGGATTCATATAATGTTCTCACAAGTCAGCTTGCAAGTTACAACCCAAGGGAAATTCTTATCGGTGGAGATATTGTAAAAATCAAAGAACTGCCTAAATTTATCAAAACAAAGCTTTCCGCAGGCGTTGAAATGCTTGAAGATGATAAGTTTGATTACAACCTTTGCAAAAATGCTGTTACCGAGCATTTTATAGATGAATATGAAAGTGTAGCTGACAGCGAAGTGCTTGTTTCTTCAATCGGTGCTTTGCTCTCGTACCTTAAAGATACGCAGAAAAGCGGTCTTGAACGTATAAATCACATTGAGCTTTACAGCGAGAGCCAGTATATGCGCCTTGATTACAACACTCAGCGAAACCTTGAGCTTACGCAGACAATGCTGACAAAAGAAAAGCGTGGTTCTCTGTTGTGGGTTATTGACAAGACAAAAACTGCTATGGGCAAAAGGCTTATCCGTTCGTGGCTTGAGCACCCGCTGATGAATATTTCATCAATAAATAATCGTCAGTCTGCTGTTGAGGAGCTTGTAAATAACACAATGCTTCGACTTGAAATAACCGATAATATTTCGGGTATTTTCGACATTGAAAGACTGATGACCAAAATTGTCTACGGCTCGGCAAATGCGAGAGATTTGCGTTCGCTATGCTCCGCAATGCAGAATCTTCCGAGAATTTCAGAGCTTATTTCCGTTTGTAACGCATCGTATCTTAAAAAGATTTATCGTGATATTGACACGCTTGATGATATATTTAATCTGATTGACAGTGCAATTGTTGAAGAACCTCCTTTTACAATAAGAGAGGGCGGAATGATTAAGCGAGGATATAACGAAGAGCTTGATTCCGTAACGGGTGATATGAACAATTCAAAGGATATCCTTGCTAAAATTGAGGCTGAACAGAGGGAAGCTACGGGTATTCCCAAGCTAAAAGTAGGTTATAACAGAGTTTTCGGTTATTATATTGAAGTTACAAATTCCTATAAAGACCTTGTACCCGATACTTACATTAGAAAGCAAACGCTAACTAATTGTGAAAGATATATAACTCAGGACTTAAAAGAGGTAGAGGGAAGAATACTCGGCGCAAAAGACAGGTCTGTTGCACTTGAGTTTTCTATTTTTGATACCATAAGAAAAACTGTTGCAGATAATCTTGAGCGTATTCAGAAAACCGCAAAAGCAATTGCAACGCTGGATGTTATCACTTCGCTTGCAAATGTAGCGTCGGACAACCGTTATGTTCGACCTGATGTAAATCTTTCATCTGCAATAAGAATCAAGGATTCACGTCACCCTGTTGTCGAGGCACTTTTAAAGGACTCACCTTTTGTTCCTAATGATGTATGTCTTGACAGCAACAGCGATAGGGTAGCAATAATCACCGGTCCGAATATGGCTGGTAAATCAACATATATGCGTCAGATTGCACTTATTGTGCTTATGGCTCAGATGGGCAGCTTTGTCCCTGCATCATCTGCCGAAATCGGCATTGTTGACAGCATTTTTACAAGAGTCGGTGCGTCTGATGATTTGGCTTCGGGGCAGTCAACCTTTATGGTTGAGATGAGCGAGGTTGCAAATATTGTTAAGAATGCCACTTCAAAAAGTCTGCTTATTCTTGATGAAATCGGCAGAGGCACTTCGACTTTCGACGGTATGAGTATTGCAAGAGCCGTCCTTGAATTTTGCGCTGATAAAAAGAAGCTCGGAGCAAAAACACTGTTTGCAACGCACTATCACGAGCTTACAGTAATGGAAAATCTGCTTGACGGCGTAAAAAATTACAGCATAGCTGTCAAAAAACGTGGTGACGACATAACCTTTTTGCGCAGAATTATTCCGGGTGGCGCTGATGACAGCTTTGGTATTGAAGTTGCAAAGCTTGCAGGTGTTCCGCAGTCGATAATTAACCGTGCAAAAGAAATTCTCTCGGAGCTTGAAAGCGGCGACGGGGGAAAGGTTGAAATAATTAAGGAAGAAAATAACGATATGCAGCTTTCGCTTCTGGGCGCAGTACAGAGTCCTGTGATTGATAGATTGAATGCGGCAGATTTAAATACTCTTACTCCGATTGAAGCAATGAATTTGCTTTATGAATTAAAGAGTATGATTTAATTTATTTTGAAAGGCGGTGACAATATGGGTGTTATTAATGTTCTTGACAAGCACGTTGCAGAGCTTATTGCGGCAGGCGAAGTTGTTGAACGTCCTGCTTCTGTTATAAAGGAACTTGTTGAAAATTCAATAGACGCAGGTGCTAAGAACATCACCGTTGAAATCAAAAACGGCGGAACAACATTTATGCGTGTCACCGACGACGGATGCGGCATCTTAAAAGATGACATTAAGGTCGCTTTTTTAAGACACGCAACGAGTAAGGTTAAATACGAAAACGACCTTGACTGCATTTCAACCCTCGGTTTCAGAGGCGAAGCACTTGCTTCAATCTGTGCAGTTTCAAGACTTCAACTCATAACAAGAAATATTAATGAAGAAATCGGTTCAAGCTATGAAATTGACGGCGGAGAAGAAATTTCTTTTGATGATGCAGGCTGTCCTGTCGGCACTACATTTATTATCAGAGATTTGTTCTACAACATTCCAGCAAGGGCAAAGTTCCTCAAAAAGGACGTTTCCGAAGGAAATGCCGTATCAAATATTATTGACAAAACTGCGCTTTCGCATCCCGAAATTGCATTTACTTACATAAAAGACGGCAAACAGGTTCTGAAAACCTTTGGTGACGGAAAACTTATCTCAGCTATATATTCCGTATTCGGCAAGGATTTTGCAAACGGATTGATTCCCGTTGAATATGAGCTTGACGCAATAAAAATTAAAGGCTATGTTTCAAAGCCTGTCAATTCGCGTCCTAACAGAAATATGCAGAATTTCTTTATCAATGGACGTTATGTCAAAACAAGAACGGCTATGGCGGCTGTTGAAGAAGCATTTAAGGGCTCAATTATGGTAGGAAAATTCCCATCCTGTGTGCTTAATATTGAACTTCCGTTTGAAATGATTGACGTTAATGTTCATCCAGCAAAAATTGAAGTGCGTTTTATAAATGAGCGACCTGTTTTCGATGCGGTCTACCATGCAGTAAAGTCTGCGCTTATGAAGTTTGACAGCCGAAAAAACGCGTCTTTTAAAAATAATACAGCATTTAACGAACTCAATAATTTCAATCCTTTCAATAACGCACAGGCTATACTTTCAAAGAAAACAGAAACTCCTGTTGTTTCACCAGTTGTACCTACAAAACCTGAAACAACACAAATTAAAGACGACTTCAATCCTTTCAAAAGCGTGAGTTTTAGTTCTGAAAAAACTGAAAAGCCTGCTGAGCCGAAAAGAAAGAGCATTGACAACATAAAACTTTCTGATTCGGGAAATCCGTTTAGCCTCTATTCAAAACAGGCTGTAAATAACGCTAAAAAAGAGGCTTCATTTAAGCCTCAGCAGGAGTTTATTCCTGCAATATCAGCAGAACTAAAACAAGAAGAAATAATTGTTAAAAATGATACTACACCTGAAATTTCTGAAAAAGAAAATAAAGCGATTGATTTAGTTGTTGCTGAATCAGATTCCGATTCGATTTTGGTTAATCAAAATGAAACTGAAATAAGATACATCGGAGAAGCTTTTGGTACATATATAATTGCTGAAAAGAATAAAAAAGAAATTCTTTTTATTGATAAACACGCAGCACACGAGCGTATGATTTACGAAAAGCTGAAAGCAGAAAAGGCTGCTTCATTTTCTCAGATTCTTCTCCAACCGATAACCGTTACACTTGAAAAAACAGAGTATGACGCTGCGATTAATAACCTTGATATGTTCAGTGCCTGCGCTTTTGAGGTTGAGGACTTCGGCAACAGCACAGTTATTGTAAGAAGTGCACCGCAATACCTTGACGCCGCAGACATAAGCGACTGTATTGCAGAAATGGCTGATTATATCGCAATGGGTAAAAATGATATTTTTACTGAAAAAATGGATTGGTTTTATCACAATGTTGCTTGTCGTTCCGCAATAAAGGCAGGGAATAAGAGCACTCCTCAGGAGCTTATAGACATTGTTAAAAAGCTTGAAGAAAATCCTCAGATTAAGTACTGCCCTCACGGCAGACCTGTTTGTATAGTAATGACAAAAAATGAAATTGAAAAGCAATTTGGCAGGGTGTGATATTCTGGAAAACTCAATTAAAGTTATTTCTATTGTCGGTCCTACCGCTTCGGGCAAAACTAAGCTTGCTGTAAAGCTTGCTCAGAGGTTCAACGGTGAAATTGTTTCAGCCGACTCAATGCAGATTTACAAGGAAATGCAGATTGCAACCGCAAAGCCGACTGCTGATGAAACTGAAGGCATAAAGCATCATCTTATAGATTTTGTATCACCTGATGAAACTTATTCGGTAGCAATGTTTGTAAAGGATGCTTCAAGGTGTATTGCTGATATTAATTCAAGAGGAAAACTTCCTTTTATCGTCGGCGGTACGGGACTTTATGTTGATTCACTTCTAAACAATATAACTTTCAGAGATGAACAGCGTGATGAAAAGCTGTCGCTTGAGCTTTATAAAATTTATGAAGAGCAGGGGATAGATAAACTGCTTGAAATGCTTTCAGAGTTTGATATAGACTCGGCAGACAGACTGAGAGCGGAAAGAAACCCAAAAAGAATAATTCGTGCAATTGAATTTTATAAAACTACGGGAATAACAATTTCAGAACAAAACGAAAAGTCGAAGCTTGTAAAAAGTCCTTTTAATCCTATAAAAATCGGAATTAATTACAAAGACAGGGCAAAGCTTTACGAGAGAATAAACAAACGTGTTGATTTAATGCTTGAAAACGGACTTTTGGATGAAGCAAAGGATGTTCTTTCTAACAAATTGAGTTTTACGTCGGTTAAAGCAATCGGATACAAAGAGCTTATTCCGTATTTTAACGGTGAAAAAACTCTTGACGACTGTGTAGAAAAGCTTAAAATGGAAACACGCAGATATGCAAAACGACAGATTACATGGTTTAAAAGAGATTTAGATATTAGTTGGCTTTATGCAGATGAATATAATTCTTTTGAAGAATTACTTGCACAAGCCGTTGAAATAATAAATAAAGGTAAAGGATAATTTTATGGATAAATTACTTTTTAAGCGAATACTTGTATCAGCGCTTACAATTTTAGCGCTTATCTATGTTGCTTATCTTCTTATCAGTGCAAATTTTGATATGTATCCCACTGAAAATGCTGTTCAGACTACAGTGACTAATAAAATTTTCACTAATGCATTTATTATCAGAGATGAAAATGTTATAACCAATAACACTTCGGGAGTACTTTCTTATTCCTGCTACGAGGGCGAAGAGGTTAAATCAGGCGGTGAAATTGCAAAGATTTATGAAACTGAGGAAGACGCTCTGGCTCAGACAACTGCGACTGCTCTTGAAAAACAAAAAAACGCTCTTGAAACTCTACAGAAAAACAATTCTGTTAATACCGTAGGAATTGACACTATCAACAATTCAATACATAATAATCTGATAACTTATCTGGATGATATTAATAACGGTGAATTAAATTCAGCACTTTCAGACTCATATAATATGCTTTCTTCAATCAATCAGCGCCAGCTTTACACAGGAAAGTACACAAACTTCAATTCTGAAATTTCAAGCTTGCAGTCACAGATGGACAGCCTTAGAAATTCATCCGGTAATAGCATAGGCACAATAAAAACCGATAAAGCAGGATATTTTACAGAATACTGCGACGGATATGAAAGCTCGATTAAATATTCGGACATAGACAGAATTAAATTAAGCGATTTGGAAAATGTAAAAAAGTCAGAGATTTCAGACAACAACGCAGGAAAAATTATCAGCAGCTTAAACTGGTATGTTGCCTGCAAGGTGTCTGCTGATGAGGCAACTGAGCTTTCACTCTGGGACGGAAACGTCACAATTTTGTTTTCTGATGCCGCAACAGACAGTGTACCTGCTTCAATTTACAGAATTCATCAGGAAACACCTGATTCAGACGCACTTGTTGTGCTCGAATGTGACTATATGGACGCCGGCTTGATTGAAGCAAGGCAGGAACCGGTTGAAATCGGACTCGGCACCTACACCGGACTTCGCATAAGCAAACGTGCAATTCACGATGACTACGTTACAAAAACAACTTATGACGACAACGACAATAAGCATACCGAGAAGAAAAAGGTACAGGGTGTTTATGTGCTTTACGGCAGTGAAGTTCAGTTTAAACAGATTTCAATTCTCTATGCTGATGACGACTATGTTATCTGCGATACTACCCCCGATGAAGATGAATTGTTCAACGGAGATACAGTTTCGCTTTATGATAAGGTGATTTTAAAGGGAGATGATTTGTATGACGGCAAGGTCATTGAGTGACGTCGAATACAACTATAAATTAATAAATGAAAGAATTGCCGAAGCTGCGCAAAAGGTCGGAAAAAGCAGAGAGGACATAACATTTCTTGCCGCTACCAAAACTGTTGAGCCTGAGATTATCAACTACGCAATAAGTCTTGGTCTTGACCATATCGGTGAAAACAAGGTGCAGGAGCTTTTGTCAAAATACGAAAGCTACAATCTTGAAAAGTGCTCGCTGCAATTTATCGGACATCTTCAGACAAACAAAGTAAGGCAGATTGTTGATAAGGTGGATTTGATTCAGTCGGTTGACTCTGTAAAGCTTGCAAATGAAATTTCAAAGCAATCCTTAAAGCTTAACAAGACTACAGATATTCTTGTAGAAGTCAACATAGGCAGAGAGGAAAACAAATCAGGTGTATATCCTGAAAACCTCGAAGAGTTGCTTTGTGAAATATCGAAAATTGATGGAATTTCGGTCAAAGGACTGATGACAATACCCCCTGTTTGTGATAATAAACATAAAATTTCTAAATATTTTAATAATATGCATAATATATTTATTGACATATCGTCAAAAAAATTAGATAATATAAGTATGACTATTCTTTCAATGGGAATGTCTGCCGATTATTACGAAGCGATATTGGAAGGCGCCAATATGGTAAGAATAGGTTCGTCGCTTTTTGGCGCAAGAGATTACACATAATTTTAGGAGGAAATATAAATGGCAGGAATCGTTGATAAGTTTAAGCGTATGTGGGACGCACCTGACGACGAATATCAGTACGATGAGTACGGATATGCTGACGAAGGTGATAACGGCTACGAAGAAGAACAGCCCGTAAGGGAAAGAGAACGTGACAGAGAAAAAGACAGAGAAGTCGGCGGAAGAAATAAGGTTGTCAATATCAATGCTACTGCAAAGCTGCAGGTTGGTATTTTCAAGCCTGAAAGATTCGGCGAGGAAACACGCTCAATCGCAGACGAGCTTATGAAAACTCATACTGTTGTTCTCAACCTTGAAGACACCAACAAGGATATGGCAAGAAGAATTCTTGATTTCTTAAGCGGTGTTGCTTATGCCAACAGAGGCAAAATCAAGAGAGTTGCTACAAATACATACATAATTATTCCGAGCAATGTTGACCTTACAGGCGACGATTTACTCGATGAATTAGAAAACAGCGGTGTATACTTCTGATAAAGACGAACTTTTTTACTCAAAGCTTGATGACGCTGCCAATTTGTGCTATACTCGTCAAAAGCCGTATTTCTTTCCGTTTCTGAGTGAACGACGACAAGCTTTAGCCGAAAAATACTTAAGGGCTATTTACTTTGAAAATTTTTGTTTTTTCGGAGGTTATGAAAACAGCGAGCGAAAAATGCTTGCTTTGTGTTACGATGATTCAAAGCCTGAATTTCCGATTTCGGCTCTTGAATTTCGTTACCGCAATTGTGATAAGCTCACTCACAGGGGTTTTCTCGGTGCTTTAATGTCACTCGGTATTGAACGTGAAACCGTAGGAGATATTCTTGTTGAGGACGGAAGAACGGTAGTTTTTATTAAAAACGAGCTTAAAGATTATATAATTTCTCAGATTTCCAAAATCGGCAATGTTGGAGTAAAACTCTGTGACGCTGATTTATCAAAGCTGCCCAAAGGCAGAGAAACCGAGGATTTGTCGCTTGTTGTTTCATCACTCAGGCTTGATAATATTGTTGCAGCTGTAACCGGGCTTTCACGAGAAAAAACTAAGTCGCTTATACTGACAGGCAACGTCAGCCTGAATTACATTCAGACTATGAATATCAGTCAGATTGCCGATGCAGGAGATGTACTGATTATTCGAGGTAAAGGAAAATATATTCTGAACGCCGTAATGGGTGAAACGAAAAAAGGGCGTATCAGGATTTCTCTAATTCATTTTAGATAAGGAGTGCATAAAGATGCTTACAATTGATGAAATTAAAAATATCAGCTTCAGAAAAGCTACCTTAAGCGGTGGTTACAGAGCAGAAGATGTTGATGCTTTTATTGACGAGGTTATTGCTTCGTTTGAACAGCTTAAAAAGGAAAAAACAAATCTTGTACACAAAATTGACATTCTTGCTACTCGTGTGGAGCAGTATAAATCAGATGAGGAAACTGTCAGAAATGCACTTTTAGCTTCTCAGAAGGTTTCCGATGCCTGTATCAGAGAGGCAAAAGAGAAGGCTGCAAAAATCGTTCGTGATGCTGAAAACAAAGCTCAGGCACTTCTTGTTGATGCCAACAGAATGACGGCAATTGAGAAGGAAAATTACCTTCAGCTTCAGTCTGACGCTGTTGCACTCAGAAATGAGCTCATTGAGCTTTACAGAAATCATATCAAGGCTATTGACGACCTTCCCACATCTGCAGATCTTGAAGATTCAAAAAAGACTCTTGATGAAAAATATCCTACAGAAGATATAAAAGAAGAGCCTGATCACGAAGAAATTGAATCTCATTCTGAAGAACAGATAGAAGAAAAAACTGTTGCCGAAGAAGTTGCTGAAGAAAAGTTCAGCGTAAAATCTGAGCCTGCACCAAAGCGTTCAGGAAAATTCGCTCACCTTAAATTCGGCGATAACTATGATGTTTCTGCTGATTAATTTCAAATTTATAGATATTGGAGAGAATATATAAAATGTCCCAGGATTATAATTCTACGCTAAATCTTCCGAAAACCGACTTCCCGATGCGTGCAGGTCTTCCGAAAAGTGAGCCTGTCACACTTAAAAACTGGGAAGACGAAAAAATTTATGAAAAACTAATGGAAATCAACGAGGGAAAACCTCTCTTTGTTCTTCATGACGGACCGCCTTATGCAAACGGCAACATTCACCTTGGCACTGCACTCAATAAAATTCTTAAGGATTTTATAGTAAGATATAAAAATATGTCAGGCTTCAAAGCTCCTTATGTTCCCGGTTGGGATACTCACGGTCTGCCTACAGAGCTTAAAGCAAGAAAAAAGGCTGGCGTCGGCAGCTCTGCTGATATTTCCGAGCTTGAGCTTCGCAAAATGTGTCAGGAGTTTGTAGAAGGCTATATTGACGATCAGCGCAATCAGTTTAAAAGACTCGGCGTAATCGGTGAATGGGACAATCCTTATATTACTCTTACTCACGATTTTGAAGCTGAGCAAATTAGAATATTTGCAGAAATGGCTTGCAAGGGTTACATTTACAAGGGCTTAAAGCCTGTTTACTGGTGCCCCGAATGTAAAACTGCTCTTGCTGAGGCTGAAATAGAATATGCTGAAGATCCCTGCCACTCTATCTATGTTAAATTTAATGTGACTGATGACCTCGGAAAATTCTCTGCAATGGGAATTGACCCGAAAAAGGTTTATTTTGTAATCTGGACTACAACAACATGGACATTGCCCGGTAACGTTGCAATCTGCGTTGGTCCTTCATTTGATTACGCTGTAATCAAATGCGGTGACGAATACTATGTAATGGCTGAAGAGCTTTACAAGAGCGCTATGGAAGACGCTGAAAAAACCGATTACGAAGTCGTTGCAACTATTAAGGGTTCAGAGCTTGAATATATGAAAACTGCTCACCCATTTATGGACAGAGAGTCTGTTGTAATTGTCGGCGACCACGTAACTCTTGAAAGCGGTACAGGCTGTGTTCACACTGCTCCCGGTCACGGTGTAGAGGACTATGACGTTTGCCGCAATTATCCTGAAATTCCGATTATTGTTCCTGTTGACGAAAACGGTGTTCTTACCGAAGAAGCAGGTATGTTTGCAGGTCTTAAAACGGCTGACGCTAATAAACCTATCGCTGAACACCTTGAAAAAATCGGAGCATTGTTTGCTCTAAAGAAGATTATTCACCAGTATCCTCATTGCTGGAGATGTAAAAATCCCGTTCTTTTCCGTGCTACAGACCAGTGGTTCTGCTCAGTTGACGACTTCAAGGATGACGCAGTAAAGGCAATTGACGAAGTTGAGTGGATTCCCGGATGGGGAAAAGACAGAATTACCTCAATGGTAAGAGAAAGAAAAGACTGGTGTATTTCCCGTCAGAGAAAATGGGGCGTTCCGATTCCGATTTTCTATTGCGAGGAATGCGGCGAGCCGCTTATTGATAAAGAAGCTATGCTTGCTGTTGCCGACTTGTTCGGCAAGGAAGGCTCTAACGCTTGGTTTACTCATACCGCAGAGGAGATTCTTCCGACGGGCAAGAAGTGCTCAAAGTGCGGCTGCACTTCATTTACAAAAGAAAAAGATATTATGGACGTTTGGTTTGACAGCGGTTCATCACATGCCGCTGTGCTTAAAAACCGTCCTTACTTAAAGTGGCCTGCTGACCTTTACCTTGAGGGTGCAGACCAGTACAGAGGCTGGTTCCAGTCCTCACTCCTTACTTCCGTAGCTACAATGGGAACGGCTCCCTATAAGGCTGTTCTTACTCACGGCTGGGTTGTTGACGGCAAGGGCAGAGTAATGCACAAGTCGCTTGGCAACGGCATTGACCCTCAGGAAGTTATCGACCAATACGGTGCTGATGTATTAAGACTCTGGGTTGCTTCTTCTGACTACCACGCTGACATCAGAATTTCTCCCGATATTCTTAAACAGCTTTCAGAGGCTTACAGAAAAATCAGAAATACTGCAAGATATATCCTTGGCAACCTCAATGGCTTCAATCCCGATGAGAATATGGTATCTCTTGATGATCTTATGCCTATTGATAAGTGGGCGCTTGCAAAGCTTAATATCCTTATTGACAAAGTTAAGGAAGCATATGATAAGTATGAATTCCATATTGTATATCATGCTATTCATAACTTCTGTGTTGTAGATATGTCTAACTTCTACCTTGACGTTCTCAAGGACAGACTCTACACCGAAAAGGCAGACAGCAAGGCACGACGTGCGGCTCAGACTTCAATTTATATCATTCTCAACGCAATGACAAGAATGATTGCGCCGATTCTTGCATATACTTCTGATGAAATCTGGAAATATATGCCCCATTCTTCAAGCGAGAAGTCAGAGC
This sequence comes from Clostridiales bacterium, assembly GCA_019415925.1. Lineage (GTDB taxonomy): Bacteria > Bacillota > Clostridia > Oscillospirales > Acutalibacteraceae > Ruminococcoides. The sequence goes on along the minus strand of DXYG01000006.1, from coordinate 20,351 downwards.
ACGTTATATATAATGAGATGCCTGAAAAGGTTGACATTTCAATTGATGATGACTTTATGGCATTCTGGGACGAAATCCACGAGCTGAGAGATGACGTTAAAAAGTCGCTTGAAACATTTATTAAGGATAAAACAATCAAAAGCTCTCTTGAAGCTAAGGTAACACTTGCCGCAAGCGGCGATAAGCTTGCATTCCTTAAAAAAGCTGAAAACGAGCTTGCAACTGCATTCATTGTATCAGAAGTTAAAATCGTAGAAAATTCTTCTGAACTTGAAATCAAGATTGAAAAGGCAGAGGGCGAAAAGTGCGAACGCTGTTGGGTAATTTCAAAGACCGTAGGAGAAAACAGTGAACACCCCACACTTTGCTCACGTTGCTGCGAAAACTTAAAATAATAGTTTTAATAAATCGGTGTGTTTTGCCACACCGATTTGTTCTAATCGTATTTTGGAGGAATTTATGCCGTTTATTTCACTGATAGTCGGAGCAGTACTCGTTATAATTGACCAGATTATTAAGTATTTTGTATCAGCTTATCTTCAGCCTGTCGGTTCGGTAAGCGTAATTGATAATTTATTCAGCCTGACATATGTAGAAAATAAAGGCGTTGCATTCGGTATGTTTTCTGATATGCGCTGGGTTTTCGTTGCACTTACTTCCGCTTTGCTTGCAATCATAATATTTTATATGTTTAAGAAAAGACCAAAAGGTAAGTTTTTCTATATCTGCGCCGCTTTAATAATCGGCGGTGGAATCGGAAACCTGATTGACAGAATCTTTTACGGCTATGTAATTGATTATCTTAGCCTTTCATTTTTCCCTCCCGTGTGTAATTTTGCCGACTATTGCATTACAGCAGGCACAATTATGCTTGTAATCTACCTTTTATTTTTCTCCGATGTACTAGACAGTTCTAAAAAGGCGAAGATAAATAATGACTGAACATAAATTGATTTGCAACGAAAACGGTATAAGACTTGATAAGTTTATTTCCGTTGCTGATGTTGGTTTGTCGAGAAGTGCGGCTGTCAACCTGATTGAAAATTCAGGCGTTACGGTTAATAAAAAACAGGTTGATAAGAAGTACAAGCTCTCAGACGGAGATATTGTAGTTTTGCAGATTCCCGACCCTGTTCCTTATGAAGCAAAGGCTGAAAATATCCCTCTCGATATAGTTTATGAGGATGATTACCTGCTTGTAGTGAACAAACCAAAAGGAATGGTAGTACATCCTGCGGCAGGCAACTATGAAGGAACTCTGGTAAATGCTCTTTTATATCATTGCGGTGACAGTCTTTCTGGCATTAACGGCGTACTTCGTCCCGGAATTGTCCATCGAATAGACAAGGACACAAGCGGACTTCTTATTGTTGCCAAAAACGATTTTGCTCACGCTCATCTTGCAAAGCAGATAAAAGACCATTCTTTTACAAGAGAGTACGAAGCCGTTGTTTTTGGCAATCTAAAAGATGACGAAGGTACGGTAGATGCTCCGATAGGAAGAAATCCTAATGACAGAAAGAAGATGTGCGTTACGACTAAAAACAGCAAAAACGCTGTTACGCATTATTCGGTAATCAGAAGATACAAGGGTTACACTCATATTAAATGTATACTTGAAACAGGAAGAACACATCAGATCAGGGTTCATATGTCTTATCTCGGTCATCCTGTTGCCGGAGATACCGTTTACGGAGTAAAAAACGAAAAAGTTTCCTTTGTCGGTCAATGCCTGCACGCGCGAAAAATTGGATTTATTCATCCGAAAACAGAGGAATATTTAGAGTTTTCTTCACAATTGCCCGATTATTTTACTGAATTTTTAACAAAACTAAATAATATAAGCAAATAATTTGCTTTTTTTGAAAAAAACTCTTGAATTATTTTTCCTTTTATGATATTATTAATAGGCATTTGATACCGTCGTTACTCACGACGCGGTTCAAATAACGGCTTAGCCGTCATTTTGAAGCTGATAGTCCGCTGCCGAAAAGGTATGAATATCGGGAAAATTAGGAGGATAAAAATGGACGCATTAAAAACAATTGCTGCCGGTTCTGTTAAGGATACTACTCCTCAGTTCAGCATCGGTGATACTGTAAGAGTATCGGTAAACATTCGTGAAGGCGAAAGAGAAAGAATCCAGATGTTTGAGGGTACTGTTATTGCTAAAAGAGGCAGTGGCGTAGCTGAAACATTTACTGTAAGACGTGTAGCTTACGGCGTAGGTGTTGAGAGAGTGTTCCCGCTCCATTCACCCAACGTTAAAGACGTACAGGTTGTTCGTTACGGTAAGGTTCGCAGAAGCAAGCTCTACTATCTCCGTGACAGAGTTGGTAAGGCTGCTAAGGTTAAAGAGCAGATTCGCAAGTAATTCTTTAATGTTAAAAAAGGGGACTGAAAAGTCCCTTTTTTACTTTAATTTATTTTCAGCAGGTGAATAAATTGAGCGAAAAAAACACATTTGATGAAACTCCAAAGGAAACTCTTAATAACGATGATATTGAGCTTTCTGCCGAGCTGAATCCTGATATTTATTTTAAGGATAATTCTGAAGATTTAAAAGACAATCAGTTTGTTACAATGAAATCCGAAGGAGCAATTTCCGGATTTTTTGATTGGATACGCTGTATTCTTTTTGCAATTTCTATTGTTGTAATATGTCTTACCTTTGTTTTCCGCCTTGTTGATGTTGACGGAACTTCAATGGAAAGTACTCTTGAATCGAAGGATAAGGTTATTGTAACAAATCTTTTTTATACTCCCAAAGACGGAGATATTATTGTTATTTCTCACGGTGCAGAGTATGCTAAACCGATTATCAAGAGAGTAATTGCTACTGAAGGACAGACAATTAAGCTTGATTATGAAAATGACAGAATAATTGTAGACGGAGTTGTTCTTGAAGAGCCTTACATAAGCGATTCTACTTTTGCAGGAAACTACGGCGACTACGAAATTCCTGAGGTTGTACCAGAGGGCAAGGTATTTGTTATGGGTGACAACAGAAGGGTATCTCTTGACAGTCGCAGAACGGAAATCGGATTGATAGACGTTGACAACGTAATCGGTAAGGCACAGTTTGTTGCGTTCCCGTTCAGTGATTTCGGATATCTTTACTGATTTAATAATTTGATATTTTAATTTTTGTATTGTATTAAGCTTGTTTCTGTTTTATAATAGAAATAAGCTTTTACTTTTTCGGAGGAATTTATGACTAAAAAAATTAAATACAGCTATAATCAGAAAAAGATAACCTGCTATTCTTTTGAAATAATTAAGTCTGTTATTTTTGTGTTTGCAATAGTATCAATTATATTCACATTTTTTATAAGAGACGCAAATGTTGTAGGAAATTCAATGTATGAAACACTGCACGACAATGACAAGGTCTTTCTGACAAGTTTTAATTACACGCCTAAATCAGGTGACATTGTAGCTATAAATGCAGAAAATATGATTGAGAAACGAATTATTAAGCGAGTGATTGCGACAGAAGGACAGACATTGGATATAGATTATGCAACCGGCAAGGTGTATGTTGACGGAGTAATGCTTGAAGAGGATTACATATCTTCATTTACTAAAAAGCCTGAAAATGAGTATAAATTTCCTTACGTAATCCCTGATAACTTTATTTTTGTGATGGGTGACAACAGGGGAATATCTCTTGACAGCCGTGATGCAAACATCGGACTTGTACCTTGTGACGATGTAATCGGTAAAGCGCAATTTGTGTTTTATCCGTTTGACAGAATAAAATACCTGTATTGAGGATGATATAAAATGAGCGAAATGCAAAATATACAGTGGTTCCCCGGTCATATGACCAAAACCAAACGACAGATTCAGGCAAGCTTAAAGCTTGTTGACGCAGTTGCCGAGATAATAGACGCAAGAATACCCATAAGCAGTCGCAATCCTGATTTAGCAAAGATTATTCAGAACAAGCCGAGAATAATACTTCTAAACAAGTGTGATATGGCTAATCAGACCGCAACAAAAATGTGGATTGACCATTTTGAAAAACAGGGCATTACTGCAATCGCCGTTGACTGTAAAAGCGGCAGAGGACTCAATAAATTTGCTCCTGCGGTCAATAAGGTTATGAGTGAAAGGATAAACCGACTTAAAGCAAAAGGAATGGTTAACCCGATGATGCGAATTATGATTGTCGGGATTCCAAACGTCGGAAAATCATCTTTTATCAATAAAATTGCAAAACAAAACCGTGCAAAGGTTGAGGACAGACCGGGCGTTACAAGGGGTAATCAGTGGTTTACAATTGCAAAAAATCTTGAAATGCTTGATACTCCGGGTGTTTTGTGGCCAAAATTTAATGACAAAATTGTCGGAGAACACCTTGCTTTTACGGGAGCAGTCAAAGACCAGATTCTTGATATTGAGCTTTTAGCAGTTAGATTGCTTGATTTTCTGAAGGAGCTTAAGCCTGCTGATTTTATTTCACGTTTTAAGCTTGAAGACACCGAACTTGATAATATTGATTCTTACGAATTGCTGAAAATTATTGCAAAAAAAAGAGGTATGCTTGTTTCAGGAGGAGAAGTAAATACCGAAAGAGCGGCTATTATGCTGCTTGATGAATTCAGAAGTGCAAAGCTCGGAAGAATCACAGTTGAAATGCCTAACGGAGTGTTAAAATGAACTGGATTGAATATGAACAAAATGCTGAACTAAAGGGCTATAAAGCCATCTGCGGTGTTGACGAAGCAGGCAGAGGACCGCTTGCAGGTCCTGTTTGTGCCGCCGCAGTTATATTGCCGCCAAATACTATTATTGACGGTGTTAATGATTCTAAAAAGTTAAGCGAGAAAAAGCGTGAAGCGCTTTTTGATGTAATAAAGGAAACTGCTGTTTCATATTGTATAGCGTATGCAAGCGTTGAAGAAATTGAGAGTATTAATATTTTAAATGCCACAATGCTTGCTATGAAAAGAGCTGTTGAAGGACTTGATGTTAAGGCTGATTATGCAATGATTGACGGCAATAAAATGCCGCAGCTCGAAATTGACGGCGAAGCTGTTGTAAAAGGCGATGCTAAGTCTATGTCAATTGCCTGTGCCTCAATACTTGCAAAGGTTTCGAGGGACAGACTCCTTTATGAGTACGCAAAGGAATATCCTCAATATCATTTTGAGAAGCACAAGGGATACGGTACAACTCTGCACAGAGAAGCAATTTTAGAATACGGTCCGTGTCCGTACCACAGAATGAGTTTTCTCAAGAAAATCAAAAAATGAAAAAGTTTTCCACACAGAAGATAGGAGAAACAGGCGAGAAGTATGCCGCTGAATTTCTTAGAAAGAAAAAATATAAAATTATAGAAAGAAACTATCGAAAAAGATACGGCGAAATTGATATTATTGCAGAGAATAAAAACTACATTGTTTTTGTTGAGGTAAAAACACGTCATACAGATTCTATGACCTCTGCCGCAGATGCTGTCAACCGACAAAAACAGCTTAAAATTATAAAAACTGCCTCGCTTTATCTCGCTGAAAATGAAACGGAAAAATTCTGCCGTTTTGATGTATGCGAGGTTTATGTTAATGCAGATAATCTGAAACTTGAAAATATCAACTATATAGAAGGTGCCTTTGAATAGGAGTACAGTATGAATCTTTTTGACCTCCATTGTGATACATTATATAAAGCAGTCACTCAGAATTTACCGCTTGACGATAAGTCAATGCAGGTCAGTCAGATTTTGAACATAGACAGCAAAAGGCTGCAGTGCTATGCTATATGGATTCCTGATGTTTTTACGCCCGAAAAAGCCGAGGAGATTTTTTATTCTGCCAACAAGAAGCTTTATGACGAATGTGAAAGGTTGAATATTAAATTAATAGGACAAAACGAAAGTATTTCAAAATGCTTTAAAAATAATAATTATTCAGCACTCTTTACAATTGAAAACTCTACAGCATTAAATGGCAAGATTGAAAATGTAGAGAAGTTTGCAAATCTCGGCGTAAAAATCATAACCCTTACTTGGAACGCTGCAAATGCTGTAGGTGACGGCGCAGACGTTTCAAATTCAAAAGGAATTACCGATTTCGGAAAAAGAGTAGTACGAGAAATGGAGCACAACGGTATTGTAGTTGACATTTCTCACGCAAGCGACAAGCTCTTTTATGACGTTGCCGAAATTGCTAACAGACCGTTTATTGCAACTCACTCAAACTCTCGTTCCGTTACAAATCACAGACGTAATCTTACAGACGAACAATTTAAAATTATAAAAGACAGAAACGGAATTGTCGGGATTAATTTTCACAGAGATTTTTTGTCCGACAATCCCGACAGCGCAAGTAAATACGATTTGCTAAAGCATATAGATAAATTTTTATCGCTCGGCGGTGAAAATACAGTCTGCATAGGCACAGATTTTGACGGTTGCAGTCTGCCTGATGATATAACAGGAAGTGAAAGTTTAGCAGAAATTTATGAAATGCTTTTAATACAGAACTACAAAGAAAGCGTAATAAGAAAGATTTTTTACGAAAATGCGCTTAATTTCTTCGAAAACTTTGACAACAGCCGAATTATGTAGTAAAATATTCTAAGTTTATACTGATAATAGAGTATTAGTTTACTTGCTATCGGTATGGAAGTCATTTGAAAGGAAGATTTCAATGTTATACAACAGCACACAAAATGCTGCGGAAGTTGTTTCCTCAGCCCAGGCTATCGCACAGGGAATTTCAAAGGACGGTGGTTTATTCGTTCCTCAGGAGTTTCCTAAGTACGACGAAAACACATTCAAGGCTCTTTTAAAGACTGACTATAAAGGCAGAGCCAAAAAAGTTTTCTCTGATTTTCTTACCGATTTTACAGAGGAAGAAATCAACGATTGCGTAGAAAAAGCATATACATCCGAGAAATTTGGCGGAGAAAATCCTGCTCCTCTGACATTCTGCAATATTGACGGTAATGCTCTCAATATACTTGAACTCTGGCACGGTCCTACCTGCGCATTCAAGGATATGGCTCTCCAGATTCTTCCGCACCTTCTTACAAAGTCACTCAAAAAGACTTATGACGGAAAAGACGCAGTAATTCTTGTTGCAACCTCAGGTGATACAGGTAAGGCTGCACTTGAAGGCTTTAAGGACGTTGACCATACAAAAATTCTCGTATTCTATCCCGTTGACGGTGTAAGTCCTATGCAGAAGCATCAGATGAACACTCAGGAGGGCGCAAACGTAAACGTATGTGCTATCAAGGGTAACTTTGACGATGCACAGACAGGCGTTAAGAGAATCTTTACTACTCCCGAAGTATCCGAAAAGCTTGCAAATAACAATATGCTTTTCTCATCTGCAAACTCAATCAACTGGGGCAGACTTCTTCCTCAGATTGTTTACTACGTTTCTGCATACTGCGATATGGTAAATTCGGGCAAAATTGCACTCGGCGATAAAATAAATGTTGTTGTACCGACAGGTAACTTCGGTAATATTCTTGCATCATACTATGCAAGCCTTATGGGACTTCCAATCAACAAGTTTATCTGCGCATCTAACTCTAACAATGTTCTTACTGATTTCATAAGAACAGGCGTTTATGATAAAAATAGACATTTCTATACTACAATTTCACCCTCAATGGATATTCTCGTTTCAAGCAACCTCGAACGTCTTTTGTACAAGCTTTCAGGCAACAGCGACGAAACAACAAGAGAGTGGATGAATAAGCTCAAAACAGAGGGCAAGTACGAGGTTACAGACGAAGTAAAGGCTGTAATTAAGGACAAGTTCTTTGGCGGTTATTGCGACGACATTCAGACAAAGGCTACAATCAGCAAGCTGTTTGAGCAGGACAACTACCTCTGCGATACACACACTGCTGTTGCAGTAAATGTTTATGAGCAGTATGTAAACGAAACAGGTGACAACACCCCTGCTGTAATTGCGTCAACTGCAAGTCCATATAAATTCTCAAAGGCTGTATTACAGGCCGTTGCACCCGAAGCAGAGCTTCCCGAAACAGAATTTGAAATGGTTGACAAGCTCAACGAAATTACGGGTACTGCAGTTCCTGCCCCCCTTGCAGGTCTTAAAAATAAGACTTCACGTTTTTCAGATGTTACAGAAGTTGCCAAAATGCAGGATTATGTGCTTAAGGCACTCGGAATATAATAATGTCTTTGTTTGCTATTGCGGATTTACATCTTTCACTCGGCGAAGACAAGCCTATGGACATCTTTGCAGGGTGGAATGATTACACGCAAAGACTTGAAAACAACTGGAAAAGCATTGTTACCGATGACGATACCGTTGTTATAGCAGGCGATATTTCCTGGGCAATGAAGCTTGAAGAAACCTACGTCGATTTTAAGTTTATCGACAATTTGCCCGGAAAAAAGATATTTTTAAAGGGAAATCACGACTATTGGTGGGGAACTAAGAGCAAAATTGACAAGTTTCTTGCCCAAAACTCACTCAATTCAATTTCCATTCTTTTCAATAACTCATATGAATATGACGAATACGCAATATGCGGCACAAGAGGTTGGTTTCTTGAAAATGATACACCCGAAGATATAAAGGTGCTTAATCGGGAAATCGGTCGACTGAAAGCGTCAATTGAAAGTGCAATAAAAACAGGCAAAACTCCCGTTGTGTTTCTTCATTATCCGCCTGTTTTCGGTGGAATTGAGTGCAAGGAAATAGTCGATGTACTTTTGAATTACAACATAAAAAAGTGCTACTATGGTCATATTCACGGACAGCGTGGAATACGCAGTGCCTTTGAGGGTAATTATAAGGGAATAGATTTAAAGCTGATTTCCTGTGATAAAGTTTCATTTATGCCCGTATTGGTTAGATAATTTATTTATTTTATCTATTGTAAAAAGCGAAATATTGTGATATAATCAAGTGATATTTATTTTTAATAAACAATTGGAGGAATTTTATAATGTCATTGAAGGAAAGCAAAAAGGCAGAACAGGCAAATACATACGAATTAGTCGTTAATGTTGACGGAGAAACATTTGATAAAGCAATTAACGCTGTTTATAAAAGACAGGTTAAGAATATTTCCATTCAGGGCTTCAGAAAGGGTAAAGCACCCCGCAGAGTTGTAGAAAAAATGTACGGCAGCGAAGTTTTCTATGAGGACGCTATGCAGGATTGCTATCCCGACGCTCTTTATGAAGCTTCAAAGGAAGCCGGCGTTGAAATCGTTAAGGTTGAAAGCCTTGAAGCTGTAGAAGCAGGCAAGGATGGCTTTACATTTAAAGCAACAGTAGTTGTTAAACCCGATATGGAAATCAACGATTACCTCGGAATCGAAGTAACTAAGAAGTCAACAGAAGTAACAGACGAGCTTGTTGACGAGGAAATTGAAAAGGTAAGAGACCGTAACTCAAGAATGGTTACAGTAGAAGACAGAGCTGCTCAGGACGGCGACGTTGCAGTTATCGACTTTGAAGGCTTTGTAGACGGCGAAGCTTTTGAGGGCGGCAAGGCTGAAAACTATAACTTAAAGCTTGGCTCAGGTAACTTTATTCCCGGTTTTGAGGAGCAGATTATCGGTCATAATACTGACGAAGAGTTTACAATTACTGTAACATTCCCCGAAGATTATCAGGCTGAGGAGCTCAAGGGAAAGGAAGCAGAATTTAAGATTAAGCTCCACGAAATTAAGGCTAAAGAGCTTCCTGAGGTTGACGACGACTTCGTAAAGGACGTTTCCGAGAAAGAAACTCTTGATGAATACAAGGAAGAGCTTAAGGAAACAATTGCAGAGCGCCTTACAGAAGAAGCTGACAAGGATATTGACGACCAGATTGCAAACAAGCTTATGGAGCTTCTTGAGGGTGAGATTCCCGAAGCAATGTATGACAATCAGGCTTCCGAGATGGTAAGAGATTTTGAAATGCGTTTGCGTGCACAGGGTATGGATATGAACACATATATGCAGTATATGGGTATGGACGTAAACGGCCTTAAGGATATGTACAGGGAAGAGGCAGAGAAGAGAGTTAAATTAAGACTTGCTCTTGAAACTGTTGCAAAGAAAGAAAGCATTGAAGTATCTGAAGATGACCTCAATGAAGAATACCAGAAGATGGCTGACGCTTACAAGATGGAAATAGACAAGGTTAAGGCGGCTGTACCTACTGACTCACTTACAGAAGACATAAAGGTTGAAAAGGCTCTTAAGCTTGTTAAGGAAAAAGCAGTAATCAAGTAATTGTATATATTATAAATTTTTGTTAATTATATAAAGAAAGGTTATGATTTAAATGGCATTGGTACCATATGTAGTAGAACAGACCAACAGAGGTGAACGTTCCTACGATATTTATTCACGTCTTTTAAATGACAGAATAATTATGTTAAATGAAGAAGTAAACAGTGCCAGCGCAAGCGTTGTTGTAGCACAGCTTCTTTATCTTGAAAGTCAGGACCCGACAAAGGACATCAGTCTTTACATCAACAGTCCCGGCGGAAGCGTAACTGACGGCTTTGCAATTTTCGATACAATGAATTACATCAAATGTGATGTTTCAACAATCTGTATGGGTATGGCGGCAAGTATGGGTGCTTTTCTTCTTGCTGCAGGTGCAAAAGGCAAACGTCTTGCACTTCCCAACAGCGACATTATGATTCACCAGCCTTCAGGCGGTGCTCAGGGTCAGGCTACTGATATGGAAATTCATACAAGACATATTCTTGATATGAAACAGCGCTTGAATCAGATTCTTGCCGATAACACAGGTCAGCCTATTGACGTTATTGCAAGGGATACAAATCGTGACAACTTTATGACTGCACAGCAGGCTCTTGAATACGGTCTTATTGATAAGGTTATTGAAAAAAGATAAGGTGAGGATTGGCTGATGGCTAATAAAAACAACGATAAGGATATTTACTGTTCTTTTTGCGGCAAGCCGCAGGAAATGGTCGGTCGTCTGATTGCAGGCAACGGCGTATATATCTGCGACCAGTGCGTTGAACTTTGTATGAATATTCTTGAGGAGTCAGGCGAGCTTGAAAGGGAAATTGAGTCAAATAATCATCCTGCTTCACCTGAGCCTGCAACTTCTATCGCAGAGCTTTTAAAGCCTAAAGAAATCAAAGCTATTCTTGATGAATATGTAATCGGTCAGGACCTTGCAAAGGTTACATTGAGCGTAGCTGTATATAATCATTACAAGCGTTCTTTTTCACACGACGACAGCGTTGAGTTTGCAAAGAGCAATGTTTTGCTTTTAGGTCCTACAGGTGTAGGAAAGACCCTGCTTGCTCAGACGCTTGCAAAAGCGCTTGATGTTCCTTTTGCTATTGCAGACGCTACTACGCTTACAGAGGCAGGATATGTAGGTGAGGATGTTGAAAATATCCTTTTAAAACTTATTCAGGCTGCTGACTATGATATAGAAAAAGCAGAGCGTGGCATAATCTACATTGATGAAATCGACAAGATTGCAAGAAAATCTGAGAATCCGTCAATTACACGTGACGTAAGCGGTGAGGGCGTTCAGCAGGCACTTCTTAAAATTGTTGAGGGAACTGTTGCAAACGTACCTCCTCAGGGCGGCAGAAAGCATCCTCAGCAGGAGTTCTTGCAGATTGACACAAAGAACATTCTCTTTATCTGCGGCGGAGCGTTTGACGGACTTGAAAAAATAGTTGAAAAGCGTCAGGGTTCGTCTGTAATCGGTTTTGAGTCGCTTGTTAAGTCAAAGAAAGAGCTTGACGAAACTGACTGGATGAAAGATGTTACAGCTCACGACCTTGTAAAATACGGAATAATACCCGAACTTATCGGTAGACTTCCCGTAATTACTGCTTTAAGCGGACTTGACACCAATGCGCTTGTAAAAATTCTCACTGTGCCCAAAAATTCTATTGTTGCACAGTATAAAAAGCTTTTTGAGCTTGACGATGTAGAGCTTTACTTTGAAGAAGACGCTCTCAAAGCAATTGCACAGAAAGCACAGGAGCAGCACACCGGCGCAAGAGGCTTGCGTGGCATTATTGAGGGGATTCTTACTGACCTTATGTTTGAAACTCCGTCAGATAATACAATTGAAAAAATTATTATTACAAAAGATGTAGTTACGGATAATGCACAGCCTCAGATTACAAGAAGAAAAGATAAACCGTCGGTCAATTTGAATAATTTATCTAAAAAAGATGCAACGAAGCGTCCTAAACGCAGCACAGCGTCTTGATAATGTGAATTATAGCTGTATTGCCAAACAATACAGCTTTTAATTTTTAATAAGTGTTGCAATACGGTGGGGCAAAATTGTTTTGAAAGAACAATCCGTCTGATTGGATTGCGTGTTGAGGCACTCGACTATTTATGGAGTTACAACTCTGAAAGGAATTAAAATGGATTTTGATATGAATGAAAATTTAATCGTACCCGTTCTTCCACTTCGGGGTTTGGTTGTGTTTCCAAAATCTTTAATACACTTTGATGTCGGAAGAAAAAAGAGTATCGCCGCAATTAACAAAGCGATGAAAAAGGATCAGCTCATTTTCCTTACAGCTCAAAGGGACGCAGTAGAAAATGAGCCTACAATTATAGATTTATATAGTACCGGAGTAATAGCTAAAATAGTTCAGGTACTTAAACAGCCCGAAAATACAACGAGAATTGTTATTGAGGGTCAGTGCAGGGCAAAAATTGTTTCACCTGTTTTTGATGAAAAGTGCCTTTTGGCTGAAATTAAGCCTGTTGAGGACGAGCCTTTTCAGATGACCGCTCGTGATTCAGCTCTTATGAGAACAGTCAAGAAGGAATTTGAAAAGTATATGGAGGTTTCTCCTAAAATGCCTCCCGATATTATCTTTAAGGTCGCACTTTGCAAATACCCCGGCGAGCTTGCTGATTTTATCACGTCAAATCTTATTCTCGATTATCATACAAAGCAGTCAATTCTTGAAATTCTCCCTGAAACTCATCGTCTTGAAGAAGTTTTGGATATCCTTGTAAATGAGAATTTCATTTTAAGGATAGAAGAAGATATTACAAGGAAAGCTAAGCTTAGAATTGATGAAAGTCAGCGTGAGTATTTTCTGCGTGAACAGAAACGTATTATTGAAGAAGAACTCGGTGAGGACGATAATCCCTCAGCAGAAGCAGAGGAGTACGCCGCAAAAATTGAGGAACTTCATCTTGAAGAAAAGTCACAGGACGCTCTATTTAAAGAATGTCAGAAACTTATGAAGATGCCTTACGGCAGTCAGGAGGCTTCTGTAATCAGAACTTATCTTGATACGGTGCTCGATTTACCTTGGAATACTTCATCAAAAGATAAGATAGTGATTTCAAAAATACGCAAAGAGCTTGACAAAAGTCACTACGGATTAGAAAAAATCAAGGACAGAATAATTGAACAGCTTGCTGTAAAAAAGCTCAGTGAAAAGCAAAAAGGACAGATTATCTGTTTTGCAGGTCCTCCCGGAGTCGGCAAAACCTCAATTGCACAGTCTATTGCAAAGGCTATCGGCAGAAAAAGCCAGAGAATTGCACTCGGCGGCGTAAGAGATGAGGCTGAAATCCGAGGCCACAGGCGTACATATATCGGCTCGATTCCGGGCAGAATTATGTCGGCTGTGCAGACGGCAGGAACAAATAACCCTGTTCTTATCCTTGATGAAATTGACAAGCTTGCAAGTGATTATAAGGGAGATCCCACATCGGCTCTTCTTGAAGTGCTTGACAGCGAGCAGAATAATAAGTTTGTTGACCACTACATTGACATTCCGTTTGATTTGTCAAATGTTATGTTTATAACAACGGCAAATGATGTTTCTGCTATTCCTGCACCTTTGCTTGACAGAATGGAGCTTATCGAAATTAATAGCTACACAAGGGAAGAAAAGTTCAATATTGCTAAAAAGCATCTGATTCCCAAACAGCTTGATTTGTGCGGCTTTAACGCTAAGGAAGTCAAGTTTACTCAGAAGGGGATTTATTTCCTGATTGACTTCTACACGAGAGAATCCGGAGTGCGTACACTTGAAAGGCTTATTGCTTCAATTTTAAGAAAATGTGCCGTAAAAAAGCTTGAAGATAATGTAGATACTTTCAAAATTGATGAAAAAGCAATTGAAGAAATGCTCGGACATAAAAAGTATCTTTCTGAAAATTATACCGATAAGGACGAAATCGGTGTAGTAAACGGACTTGCATGGACATCGGTAGGCGGTGAGCTTCTTCCAATCGAGGTTGCCGTAATGTCGGGAACTGGCAAGATTGAGCTTACAGGCTCTCTTGGTGACGTAATGCAGGAATCTGCAAAAACTGCAATAACCTGCATAAGAAGTCATTGTGATGTACTTGGCATTGATTCTGATTTTTACAAGGACAAGGATATCCACATTCACGCTCCCGAGGGCGCTGTTCCGAAAGACGGACCTTCAGCCGGTATCACGATGGCTACTGCGATTTATTCAGCTTTGTCATTAAAGCCTGTAAGACACGATATTGCAATGACAGGTGAAATTACACTGAGAGGAAAAGTCTTGCCCATAGGCGGCCTGAAAGAAAAGAGTATGGCGGCTTACAAGCACGGAATCAACACTGTAATTATTCCAAAGGAAAATGAGCCTGATTTGCAGGATATTGACAGTGTTGTAAAGGAAAAAGTACGCTTTGTGCCTGTTGAAAGCTTTAAAGATGTTATTGCACTTGCCGTCAATGATACAATTGAAGTTTCCGAAAAGGAATGGGAAAATATAAAGATAACACCGCAGCATAAAAGCGGAGTTGCAACAATAAGACAGTAAACAGGAGATAGGGTATGAATTTTAACGAAGTATGCTTTGAATTTGCAGCAGGCAAGGTAGAACAGCTTCCAAAATCAGATATGCCTGAAATTGTATTTTCCGGTCATTCAAACGTAGGAAAATCATCTCTTATCAATAAGCTTGTTCAGCGCAAGGCTCTCGCAAGAGTCAGTGCACAACCGGGAAAAACGGCTACAATCAACTTTTATAAGCTGCGTGAATTCAGAATGGTTGACTTACCCGGATACGGATATGCCAAGGTATCAAAGACTGAAAAGGAGCGTTGGGCAAAGCTTGTTGAGGGGTACTTTAATCAAGAGCGAAAGCGTGCGCTTGTTATTCAGATTCTTGATTTGCGTCATCCGCCTACTGACGATGACCTGCATATGATTGATTTTCTCTACAGAGGCGGTTTCAATTTTGCGGCGGTGCTTACTAAAAGCGATAAACTGAAAAAGACGCAGTTTGAAAAGCAGATGGAGTATTATAAGGATATTTTCAGCACGATTGAACATATCTCGTTAATTCCGTTTTCTGCTCAGACAGGGTTTGGAAATGAGGAAATAAGAAAACTGATTGAAGAATCTATTAATAATTTTAATAATACGGAGGTATGAGCAATGTTTGTAAACGATTGTCTTAACGTGAACGAAAAGGGACATCTTACAATAGGAGGGTGCGATACTTTAGAGCTTGCAAAGGAATACGGCACACCTCTTTATGTACTTGATGAAAATGTAATCAGAGAAACCTGCCGTTCCTATGTTAATTCATTTAAGAAATTCTATGACGGAAACGGTATGCCGCTTTATGCAAGCAAGGCACTTTCCTGTAAGGAGCTTTGCAGAATTGCAAAGGAAGAGAATATCGGTCTTGACGTTGTCTCGGGCGGTGAAATCTATACGGCTTTGCAGGCAGGCTTTCCGATGGAAAAGGTGCATTTTCACGGCAACAACAAAACAGCAGATGAAATTAAGTTTGCTATTGAGTCAAAGGTAGGCAAGTTCGTTGTAGATAATCTTTACGAGCTTGAGCTTCTTGATAGAATTGCAGGCGAAATGGGTGAGAAGGTAAACATTTCCTTCCGCATCAAGCCGGGTGTTGACGCACATACACACAACTTTATCAGAACAGGTCAGATTGACTCAAAATTCGGTTTTGCACTTGAAACAGGAGAGGCCTTTGAGGCAGTTAAAGAGGCTATCAAGCTTGAAAATGTTTCTCTCAAGGAGCTGCATTGCCACATTGGCTCGCAGATTTTTGACATCGACCCGTTTGTAACAGCCGCTGAGATTATGATGGACTTCATCGGTAAAATCAAAAATGAGCTGGGCGTGACAATTTCTGAGCTTAACCTTGGCGGCGGCTTTGGTATTATGTATACAAGCAAGGACGAGCCAGTTCCTTATGAAAACTATATGGAAAAGGTTTCCGTTGCCGTTAAGGCGAAATCTGCCGAATACGGTCTTCCTGTTCCATTTATCTACATTGAGCCGGGCAGATCGGTTGTAGGTGAAGCAGGAATCACACTTTACACCGTTGGCGGAAAAAAGGAGATTCCTAACGCAAGAACATATGTATCAATCGACGGCGGTATGACAGATAACATTCGCTATGCACTCTATCAGTCAGACTATACAGTTGTGAATGCAAGCAAGGCTGACAAGGAAGCAGACGAAACCGTAACAATTGCAGGAAAGTGTTGTGAAAGCGGTGACCTTATTCAGGAGCATACAAAGGTAGCAAATGTTGAGGTAGGCGACACACTTGCAGTTCTCTCAACAGGAGCGTATAACTACTCAATGGCTTCAAATTACAACAGAATTCCTCGTCCTGCTATGGTAATGGTCAATAATGGAAAATCACGTGTAATTATCAGGCGTGAAAGCTACGAGGACCTTGTGAGAAACGATATTTAATTCATTTTAATTTCATACAGAATTTAAGGACAAGCTGTAAATCAAAACAGCTTGTCCTTTTATAATTATAGTATTTTCTTTATTGACTATAGTCAAACACCGATTGTACCCGTGAGAATAAAAGCTTTTGTATTTTTCTTCAATTCTAAATCACATCTCTGAAACAGTCTATTCAAAAATAATTGTCATAATATTGAATCCGTTTTTGTTTGAATAATTGATTCTGCTCGCAGTTTTTTTGACAATATAAATTCCAAGACCGCCCTCATCTCTATCCTTTGCCGGCAGAGATGGGTCTGGACTTTCTGTTTCCAAGGGATTATAAGGCTTTCCGTTATCGAAAAAAGTAATATAAATTGATTTGTCCATCTTACAGAAGCTTACTTTTGCACGTGTTGCACCGCTGTAATTAATGATATTTGAATATATTTCATCAGTTACAAGCTTTATTTTACTTGAAATTAATTTATCTATTTCAAGATTTTTGAGTTTTTTGTCAATGAAATTATAAACGAGATTCATAGAGTTGTAATCAGGTGAAACGATAATAGAATCATCTGATAAAAGACAATTTAATTTTACGGCAAGCATAGTGATATCATCAGATTGCAAAGCGTTTCCAACGAACCTGTCAACATCACTTTTAACTTTTTTGCAAAGTTGTTCTACAGCAAGACAATCATTTTCATTAAGGCTTTCAAGCAGTCTGTCATCACCAAACAACTCATAAGAAGTATCGTTTGCCTCTGTTACACCGTCGGTATAGAGAAAAATCTCGTCTCCGGGTGAAAGTTGAATTTCATTGGTTTTATATTTTATATTTTCCATTCCTGCAAGGACAAAATTCGGCTTTGAACAAAGAAATTCAAAATATTTTCCGTTGCGTTTTATAAGCGGAGGATTGTGTCCGGCGTTGACATATTTTAGCAGTCCTGTATTAAGGTCGAGTATTCCAAGCCAAGCAGTAACAAACATTCCTGCCTCATTATTTTCACATAGCTTATTGTTTGCCTTTGTAAAAGCATCTGACGGTTCAATACCGCTTTCAACAAGGCTTTTGATAAGCGTTTTTGCTGTCATCATAAACATTGCAGCAGGAATACCCTTGCCCGAAACGTCGGCAATAAGAAAAGCAAGCTTGTCCTTTCCAAGCAGATAAAAATCGTAGAAATCTCCTCCGACTTCCTTAGCGGTATACATTTGTGCAAAAATGTCAAAATCAATTCTGTTAGGATAGGGCGGAAAAACAGAGGGAAGAGCAGAGTGCTGAATCTGCCTTGCAAATTCAAGCTCTTTGTCAATGCGTTCATCGGCTTCTTTTATATATCGTTTCAGCGTATCGACAGTTGAATTTATATCATCAGATAAAACGGCAAACTCTTCATTTGAACGCACGTTGACTGTTTCGTCAAGGTCACCGTCAGTGATTTTTGCAAGCGAATTATTGATTTTTTCAATATTCTTTACAACAACTTTTTTTATCATTAAAAATATAAAAATAAATAAAGAAGTAAAAACAATAATTTCAATGAATATAATCACGTACATAGTAATTATTCTTGAATATAAAGCTTCTTTTTTTGTAATTGACGCAATAATGCAGTAATCACCTTCATCGGAATAAATACAAAAAGAGTCTTTACCGTGTACTTTTGCAGTGAAAAGTTCTTTTTCTGCAATTGAAGAGTTATTTAAATCAATATCGTTATCTGCTATATTTTCTCCTGTATGACCGTTCCTGTCACTGAGGATTATTCCGTTTTTGTCAATTATAATTATACATCCTGTTTCGCCTATGTGCCAGTCTAAAGCGAGGTTTGAGATGCTCTCATCTATATGTTCATTCCCTATATACTTATTTTTAATTGAATTTTGAGCGTCATATATATTTAATGATAAAAGATACTCTGTGTCTGCTATTGATAAGTGGTTTCCCACTGTAAACGAAAAAGCACTTGTAACCAAAAAAGCAATCAGTACACATATCAGAAGTCTGGAACGAAATGTATATTCTATTTTTTTTACCTTATTTTTGCTCCTAAGTTTCTTATTGTCAAGAATTGAAACAGAAAGGATTGAAAGCATTACCGTAAGACCGTTACACAATGTCATAGAAAGCGTACAATTCTGTATATATTCAAAGGCATCAAAAACATTTGATAAATTTGTAAAGTATATAAGAAGCATATGGAATACTTCAGTAGTCATTCCGACTAATAAGCCGTAAAATACAGACGGTATTTTATTGTCAAAGATGAATTTTCTCATCAGAGCTGCAAATAATCCTGCACATAAAGTAGCCAGAGAGCAAGCAAGCTGAGTGCTTTGACCGATTCCCCAGAACGAAACAAAGAATCTTTCAACTCCGCCGATTAAACCGGCAATTATGCCCGCAGGACCACCGAAGATAAGTCCGGCTGTCAAAGGGGAAGCGTCACGAACATTTATTACTGCACCTTCAGTTTCCATTCCGAGGTGTGTAGAAATTACGGCAAGAAAGCCGAAAACTACTCCTATTATAAGCTGATTTTGCCAATATTTAATTTTACTAAAACTCGTTTTCTTTTCTGCCTGAAAAAATATTACCGAAAAAATAATCGGCAAAAAGGATGAAATCATTAATTTTATTATTGGTACAAACATTTTATCCACCTAAAAAGTTTATTTATAGTAACTATACTATACCTTATGTAATAAAAGTAAACAAAATCATAGAATTTCAGAAAAATTTAAAAATCTTATTTTATTATATTTTGTTTCACCTTATGTCTTATAATTAATTATACATTATATTAAATGACTTAACAAGACCGATTAGTCAGCATTTTAACAGTATTTCTATTTTATAAGAATTCATTTCATCTCAAATACTGAGCGTTTATAAAAATAAAGCTGTATCAAATTTCCAATAAGATTTGATACAGCTTTTTAGTATCTGTTTGATTTTTATTTTGTTCCGAAAATTCTGTCTCCTGCATCTCCAAGACCGGGGCAGATATAGGCGTTTTCATTCAGGCAGCGGTCTAAACAGCCTACATAGAGCTGAATGTCGGGATGAGCCGTTGTAAGTGCCTTAACACCTTCCGGTGCGGCAATGATAGACATAAACTTTATTCGCTTACCTCCGTGCTGTTTGATAAAATCTACAGCGGCAATTGCCGAACCGCCCGTTGCAAGCATCGGGTCAACAACGAGAATCTGACGTTCTTCAATCGGCTCGGGAAGCTTGCAGTAATATTCATGCGGTTCATGAGTTTCAGGGTCACGGTAAAGACCGATATGACCGATTCTTGCAGACGGTACAAGTGCCTGAATACCGCTGACCATTCCCAGGCCTGCACGTAAAATGGGAACAATTGCAAGCTTTTTTCCTGCAATTACAGGCTGTCTTGTTTCCTCAATCGGCGTTTTAACCGTTGTTTCAATCATCTGTAAATCTGACAGAGCCTCATATCCCATAAGCATCGCAATCTCCTCAACGAGGTTACGAAACTCCTTTGTTGATGTTTTTTCATCACGCATCAGTGTTATCTTATGCTTAATAAGCGGATGCGTCATATAGCTGACTGACATTTTAAATTCCTCCAAATAATTTTATACAGTAACACAGATTTCATATAATAATTTGTGCATTATATATTTAATTTTATAA
>DXYG01000059.1 GCA_019415925.1 Clostridiales bacterium | reverse complement strand
TTATAATACTTTATTAGAAAAAAAACAAGCCTTTTTTGTAAATAAATTTAAAAAAATGAAATTTTTTATCAGATTTGGTTACAAAGAGATAAATATTTGTATGTTTTGTATATTTTATGTTATTAATTTTATTGTTATTTCATAGTTTTTACGATTTATTTTTCTTGTGTGGAAAGTTGTTAGTTATGTGGAAAGGTGTATTTTGCATTTGTGGAAAAATGTCAGTTATGTTAATACTCGAATTTTATAAAAATAATTACTAAATATTACAGAAATATTACACTATCAAAAAGATAAAATAAAAGACGTTCATACGAACGCCTTTTGTAAAATAATATTTCTATATAAGAAATATATCATTTATCTTCAAATGTACCGTTTTCAATTTCAGCGAGCATTGCAAGTCTGTTATCGTGTCTGCCGCCCTCTTCGGGGGTCTTAAGAAAAATGTCGGTATATTTTACGGCATCTTCTTCACTTGTAACTCTGCCGCCCATACAAAGAATATTTGCGTGATTATGACGTCGAGTCATCTCTGCGCCAAACTCATTATTTACAACTGCGGCACGTATACCTTTAACCTTATTAGCGGCAATAGAAATACCTATTCCCGTTCCACAACAAAGAATTCCGAATTCAAATTCTCCGTTTGCTACGGCTGTTGCTACTTTGTATGCGTAAACAGGATAATCTACACTTTCTGTACTGTATGTACCGAAATCCTTGTACTCTATTCCTTTTTCATCAAGATACTTTTTTACAGCGCAGATTAAGTTATATCCGCCGTGGTCACATCCAAGTGCTATCATTATTTTACCCCCAATTTTTTATTTAATTCTCTCTGAGCCTGCGGCAGTCTTAAATATACAGGCATAAGCTCATCTGATGTTAATATTTCGCCGTTATTAATCTTTTCAAAGGCTGCATACGCAACAGATGATGCAGTCTGAATTCGGTTATTAAACGGCGCAAGCATAACATTTTCAAGCTCTGAATTTAAAAACTCACTGCACAAAACTGCTCCGTCGCCAACGAGAACAACTTTTTCTCTGATATTCTGAAGTTCAAGCTTTAAGTCAGTAAGTGAAAGTGCTCTGTCGTCCGTCATACGTGTAACATAATAGCCGCTCACTCTGAATAAAGCATTATACACCTGTGAACAGCGAGCGTCCATTACCGAGCAGACAACGCAGTCGTTACAAAGCATTTTATACGCCATACTCTCAAGCGTTGAAACTGAAACACAGGGTAAATTCTTTGGAAAAGCTATTCCCTTTACTGCTGCAACACCTATTCTTACTCCGGTAAAAGAGCCGGGACCTGAGTTCACCGCTACAGCGTCAATGTCGTTGACAGACAAGCCTGTATTTTTAAGCAGTTCATCCACCATAGGCATTAAAGTCTGGCTGTGAGTAAGCGCAGTATTTATTGAAAACTCACCGATAAGCTTGTTTTCTTCAGCAACGGCAACCGAAGCCGCTGTTGCTGAAGTATCAACAGCAAGTATTTTCACTGTATATCAACACCTTCAATCTCAAAAGCTCTTTCGTTATCAGAGTTACCCTTTGAGATATTTATTCTTATTGCATTTTCGGGCAACGCACCCTCAATATTTTCGCTCCACTCGATTACGAGAACTCCGTTATCAAGGTAGTCAAAAAATCCCGTCGAATACAAATCCTCCCACGAGGTTACTCTGTACATATCAAAGTGGTAGATATTGTATTTTCCGTGATACTCATTGACAAGGGCAAAAGTAGGACTGGAAACGCCGTCATCTACGCCAAGACCTGTGCAAAGTCCTCTTGTAAACGCAGTTTTTCCCATTCCGAGTCCGCCGAAAAGAGCGATTACTTCGTTACCTGAAAGCTTTTTTGCAACTGATTCACCGATTTTTTCTGTATCTTCGGTCGACTTTGAAATTATTGTATTCATATCAGAAAAGACCGACAATTTTTCCGTCGCTGTCAACGTCAATGCTGTGAGCGGCAGGAACCTTAGGAAGTCCGGGCATCGTCATTATATCACCTGTGTAGGCAACAACAAAGCCTGCTCCGTTTGAAAGAGTAACATTTCTTACGGTGATTTCAAAGTCTTTCGGTGCACCGAGTAAGGCAGGATTATCGGACAGTGAATACTGCGTTTTTGCAATACAAACAGGAAGCTTGTCTGCTCCGAGAGCCTCAACCTCTTTAATCGCCTTTTCTGCAGCTGTTGTGTAATTAACCTTGCTTGCACCGTAAATTGTAGTCGCAATTTTTTCGATTTTCTCTTTTACGGTAAGGTCAAGTGAGTAAATCGGAGCAAAATCAGACGGCTTTTCGCAAGCCTCAACTACCTTTTTAGCAAGCTCAATACCGCCTTCGCCGCCTTTTCCGAATACATCGGAAAGTGCAAAGTCAGCTCCGTTTTCACGGCAATAACTTTCAATATATTCAAGCTCTTCCTTGCTGTCTGTACCGAAACGGTTGATTGCAACAATTACCGGTACGTTATATTTGCGCATATTTTCAATATGAACACCGAGATTTACAATACCCTTTTTTAGAGCCTCAAGATTTTCATTTGAAACCTCAGCTTTTGGAACACCGCCGTTGTATTTAAGTGCACGGCAGGTAGCTACAATTACGATTGCAGATGGTGAAAGACCTGCATAGCGGCACTTAATATCAAGGAACTTTTCAGCACCGAGGTCAGAACCGAAGCCTGCCTCAGTTATGCAGTAATCAGCAAGCTTTAACGCAAGCTTTGTAGCTCTTACGCTGTTACAGCCGTGTGCGATATTTGCAAAAGGTCCGCCGTGCATTATTGCAGGAGTACCCTCAAGAGTCTGAACAAGGTTAGGCTTGATTGCATCTTTTAAGAGTGCAGTCATAGCACCGTCAGCCTTTAAATCCTTTGCATAAACAGGCTCGCCCGAATATGTGTAGGCAACAAGGATTTTGCCCAGACGCTGTTTTAAATCGTCAATATCATTTGCAAGGCAGAGAATTGCCATTACTTCAGACGCTACGGTGATGATAAAATGGTCCTCTCTGGGGATTCCGTTTACCTTGCCGCCGAGACCGACTACAATATTTCTCAAAGCACGGTCATTCATATCAAGACAACGCTTAATTAAAATTCTTCTTGGGTCAATGTTAAGAGTATTTCCCTGCTGCATATGATTGTCGAGCATTGCACAGCAGAGGTTATTTGCCGCAGTAATTGCGTGCATATCACCTGTAAAATGAAGATTAATATCCTCCATAGGAAGAACCTGTGCGTATCCGCCGCCTGCGGCACCGCCTTTGATTCCGAAAACAGGACCGAGCGACGGCTCACGGAGAGCAATTATTGCGTTCTTTCCTATTTTAGCCATAGCCTGTCCAAGACCCGCCGTTGTGGTTGTTTTACCCTCACCGGCAGGAGTAGGATTGATTGCAGTAACAAGTATAAGTTTTCCGTCAGGATTATTCTGTACCCTGTTTGCAAGCTCGTCAGAAAGCTTTGCTTTGTATTTTCCGTAAAATTCGAGTTCGTCTTCCGAAATTCCGATTTTTGCGGCAACTTCTTTGATTGGCAGGAGCTTCGCCTGCTGAGCTATTTCAATATCCGATAACATTTTGAGTGCACCTCCACACATTAATAATTATATTATATCAAACAGAGCTGATTTATTATTCCAATTTGAAAATATACTTGATATTGACATTATAATTTAATATAATAATTATAATCATTATCAAATATTATTTTTGTTGAGGCGTTTGAGTTGAATAAATTTACAAATTCGGTTGGTGATTACCTTAAAAGAACGGATTTCGTTCTTTGGTTACTCACTTTTGCCGCAGTAATTTACAGTCTTTTGTTAATTTCAAGTATGCAGCGTTCGGGAGATTACAATTATCTCAGAACGCAGCTTGCGGCAGTAATTGCAGGCATTATATCTGCCGTTGTTATTTCAATAGCTGATTACAGATATTTAGTACGAAAATGGTACTTCTCGGCAATAATAGCCGCAGTTCTTGCGGCGCTTGTGTTTTTATTCGGAATACAGGTTGCAGGAACTGACGATACGGCTTGGATTGAGCTTCCGGGAGGCTTTACAATTCAACCCTCGGAATTCATCAAAATATGCTTTATCATTACGTTTACAAAGCATCTTTCTTCTCTTAAAGAAAAGGGGTTAATTGAAAATCCGCTCGGTGTTCTTACACTTGTTCTTCACGCCTCACTTCCTATGGCTGTGATTCATCTTCAGGGTGATGACGGTACGGTATTGATTTTCGGATTCATTTTTCTTATTATGAGCTTTACGGCAGGTGTTCAGCTCAGGTACTTTGCAATACTCGGAGGGTTGCTCTTGGTTGGAATACCGCTTATCTGGAACTTTTTTATGAATGATGAGCACCGAAACAGGATTATCGCTTTGTTTGACATTGACGGTAATGCAATGACAAACTACGGATGGCAGCAATATCAAGGCAAGGTATCTATTGCATGCGGAGAACTTACGGGAAGTGGACTTTATAACGGCTCACGAGTTGAATACGGAATCGTTCCCGAACAGGAAAATGACTTCATCTTTACCGTAGCAGGCGAAGAGCTTGGTTTTATCGGATGTATGCTATTGCTTGTGATTCTTTTCGGAATAATTATTAAGGTTATTTTAAATGCAAAGATTTCAAATGATTTGCAAGGAAGATATATCTGCTCAGGTGTATTTGCAACAATTTGTGCTCAGAGTATAATTAACATTGGAATGACGCTCGGATTTTTCCCTGTTGTAGGCATTACTTTGCCGTTGTTCAGTTCAGGTGGTTCTTCTGCATTGAGCACGCTAATTTGTCTTGGGCTTGTTCAAAGCGTAAGGAATCACAACTTCGACGATATGGATACTGCCAGTGTTCGCAGAGGCAGTCAAAGCAGGATTAAAATATAAAATAAATACACAATACAAAAAAATAAAATAGCTGTCAGACAACAGATTTATGTTGCCCGACAGCTATTATTTTTTTAGTTTTACTTAACAGAATGATTATGAAACCGCAAAACGCTGAATTTCAGTAGCGTCTGAGATTGTAACATAACCGTCATTATTGAAGTCAGCAAGGCTGAGCTGTAATGGATTGAGCGATACAAGCTCTACACCATACTTCTGAATTTCAGTAGCGTCATTAACATTTACAACGCCGTCAAGGTTTACGTCACCGATTTCGTAAGTTTCCTGAGCAGCACCTATTGTATAGCTTACGTTTTTGGTTACGCTCTTTCCGTCTGAATCGGTAGCAGTTACAGAAAGCTGATATGTGCCTGTTTCAGCAGGAGTCCAAACATAGGTATCTGATGATGACTTCTGAACAGACTTTCCGTTAATTGAAAATTCATATTCAACATTTCCGGTTGAATTGTATGCTTCTGCTTTAAGGTTGATTGTTGTTCCTGCTGACTGACCTGAGTTGAGATCAGCACCGAAGTTTACTTCAAGGGGAGCATAGTTAATTACTGTGTCATCGAGGAGTGCGCCTACTCTTGCAAGAGGAACAGTTATGTTATCAACATCTTCTTTTTCGTGTGAGGTTGACGGGTCATAGCTGTACTCAACATCAGCATTATCAAGCATTGACGGATCGTGAGGAAGTGTATCCATACCTGATGTGCCGTATGTAAGAATCTGCATTGCACCGATACCGTTTGTTTCGATATACTCCTTGTCAATTCCGAGTGTTGAAAGCGGAATTGCAACCTCATAAATAAATCCGTAACTGTCTTTATATCCAAGGTCAAAGAAATCTGCCCAATTAGCACTCATATCTGTATTGTCGCCGAGAATACGTGAGCCTTTGGGACTATTAATGCCGTAGAGAGTATCACTTGCTGTTCCGTTTGCATACTTGATTTTAAATCCGTTCTGATTATCCTGTGCCTGGAATGACCTTACGCCAATCGGAACTCTTGAATCGTAATTGAACATATATGTTCCGTCAGAATCAAGAGTATCAGCCTTGAATATTGACGCACCGCCGTTTGAGTTATTAGAATCCATTGCGATAAGCGTATCAACGTGAGTAGTAAAGCTTGTACCGCCGTCCTTAGCTACACCGCCGTCACAGCCCCATACAAAGGGATTTGTATAGGTTGAGCCGTCTTTATTAGTTCCAAAAGCCTTACCTGTTGCCTGCTTTGAAGGGTCAATGGAAAGTGCAAGATACATAGGAATACTGTTTCTCCAAGGACGTGCCTCATTTGATGCGGCAAAGTTATCCTCGGGAGAAATGATATATGTTGTATTAGCAATTTCCCACATAAAGTAGAGATTGTCGTTATCCCATGCTGCGTAGAGCGCATATGCGTCCCAAGGCTGCTCGTGCATTGCTGAGGGCATATAAACTCTCGGGTCGTCGTTAGCAACGCCCTGTGCAATAATCATTGAGCTGTCCCAGTCGCTTACATCTCCGTCTACAGTAATAGTTTTATTTTTACCAAGCTGTAATTCGGGGTTTGTTGCATAGTAACCTGCTTCAGCCTCTGTTGTGTGACCGTCAGATTTTGCAGAAAAAGTAGTCTTTGTCTGAGTGAATCTCTTTTTGAATGTATAAGTCTGCTCGGTTTCAACTCCATCTGAACCGGTAGCATAAAGAGTAAGCGTTATGGTAGAATTACCGATTTTACCCTCGCCGACGGTAATAACTTCGTTGTTTGAAAATTCGGTCTTTTCAGAGCCGTCAATTGAATAGTAGCCTTTTGTTGCATTCTTAAGACCGAGTTTTACCTGCATACTGTCAGTTGAGAAACCGGTTCCCGAAGCAGTATAACAGAAACCGTATCCGTGGTCATCAGGCTTACCGTAATCAACCCAGTTCAAATCTGCTGTCAGAAGCTTGCACTCGCCTGTTTTGAGAGAAAGTCCGGCACCGGTGGGGTACTGCTCCTTACCCTCACCTTTTTCAAGTCCGTTTGTAAAAATAATACTCTCGGACTTGTAGGTTGATGGGAAGCTTTTTGTGTAAAGACCGTCGTCAGTCTTTTCCATAAGCTCTCCGGGCCATTCTGCGTTGTTCTTTGTTCCGTAAGCGTATACATAGACATTCTCCCAGTTATATTTGGAGTTGTCAAAATACACGCTTGAACCGTCTGTTGCCGCAGAAGCAGTAAATGCTGTAGCTGCAAATGCAGTAAGCATCATAGCCGCAACAAGCAGAAAGCTCGTTATTTTGCGATGTCTTTTCATAGTTGTTCTCCTTTTTATGTATTTTTAGACAATAAAATTATAACACAATATGTATTTTTGAACAACAGAGAGAAATATTTTTGTATATTTATACAATCATCAAACTTATTATTTGTTCAACAGTGACATATAAATAACATTAATGCACAAAAGTTAAAAGAGTTTATTGTTAAAAAAGAGCAGACATAAAGCCTGCTCTTTTGAGTGTAATTTATTTTTCGGAAATTGTAAGATTTGCCTTATAATCACCATATGCCCAACAGCTCTTGGCTACGTCAAACCTGAATGTTACGGGCATTTGTACCGAACCCGTTATTCCTTTTGAATTTGAAGTGTCAATTACTGCCTTTATGTCAGAAGCTGAAAGGCTGTCAATCTCTTCTTTAGGTCCGATAATTGTAACTGAAATGCTATTTTGAGTAACTTCAGCATTATATTCTTTTGAAAGACCGTCAACAGAGAAATTATCAACAGTAAAGGATTTTGTTGACAATCCGCTTAAATCAAGCGTTACCTTGGCTGATGTGGAATTGCTGAGATTCTTGCAGTCTGTAGGAATATCAATTCCGAGCGTCGGGAATGTCTTTTTCTCCGCTTTCAAAGTTGAGAAATCAATGGCTTCAAGGTTAACTGAAGAAGTTTTATCAAGGACTTCGGCAGGTCCTGCAAGAAGAATTGTTGAAGGCTCAATAGAAATCATATCCTCGGTAATTTCAAGTCCGTCAGGTTTATTTACAAACGTCGGCTTTACTTCAACAGTCTTTTCGGGCATTACAGTTACAGTTGCTTTAACTGTTTTTAAATCCATTGTAAAAAGCTCGGTAGAAAGCTTATTGTTATTTTTATCATACAAAACAAGCTCAGCATCAGTTTCAACTGATTCAGTAAGTGTTCCGTTAATTTCAGCAACGGCATAAACCTTGTCAATTTTAGAAATTTCAGTCTGAGGTCCCGAAATAACTACGGATTTTGAAGAAAGAGAAGTCACACCGTAATATCCGTCAGCAACCTTATAAACAATGTGGTTATCCTGTATCTGATAGGTACTTTCACGAAAATAATCAACAACAACGCTTATTGTTGAGGGGGCTACTGCTGATGTAATCTGAAAGTTAGCAGAAGGATTGGTCTTTGTTGCAGAAACAGGCAAGCTGTAGCTGCCGGAAGAATTGATTGAATTTGCGGCGGCGGTTACGGTAACGTCTGATTCATTTACAGAACCGAGAACAGCTCTGTTACCTGTAACGGTAACGGAAGCAGTCTGTTCACTGCCGGAAAAAATCTGAAGTCCGTTATCTCTGGCTTCATCAGAAAGCTCAATCTGAATAGGAATATTGCTTAATGTAACATTTGTATCGTTTGTTGCACCAAGACCGGAATAAATCCAGATTGAAAAAGAAATAAGGATTGCTAAAACGAAAATAAATTTGTTGTTTTGCATTAGTTTATTCAGGGAGAAATTGTCTTTTTTCAACTCTTTAACCTCCCCTTTTTCTTATCTTTTTTCTTCTCGTCATCATCAAGATAATCGTCAAGCAAAAACTCTTCAAGCTTGTCAATCAGAGAATCTCTTGTAAAGTCACGAAGCAATACACCGTTTATGGCAAGTGAAATAATGCCTGTTTCCTCGCTGACAACGAGAACAACAGCGTCACTTTGCTCGCTGATACCGAGAGCAGCTCTGTGTCTTGTTCCGAGATTTATATCTACATTCTTATTATCAGTCAAAGGAAGAATACAGCCTGCGGCATAGAGTTTACCGTCACGGATTATGCTGGCTCCGTCGTGCAGAGGCGCTTTGTTGAAAAATATATTTCCGAAAAGTGCAACAGAAGTTTCGGCATCTATTACAGTGCCTGTTGAAGCTATGTCGGAAAGCATAATCTCACGTTCAAACACAAGTAAAGCACCTGTTTTGGAGCGTGAAAATAAAAGCGAGGTATCGGCAGCGTCAATAATTGACTTTTTAACAGCCTTTTTCCACTCATCGCTTTTTCTGTGTTTGGAAAAAATCTTTATATATTTTTTGTATGTATTATTTCTTCCCATTTGCTCAAGAAGCTTACGCAGCTCGGGCTGGAAAATTATTACAATAATAACAACCGATGCTTCAAAAAAGGTTTGAAGGAGCGACGACAACATTGTAAGTCCGAACAAAGAAGAAATAAAATAAACGAATAAAAGAAGTAAAATACCCTTTAAAAGCTGAACGGCTCTTGTTTCCCTGATTAGCTTGAAAAGTCCGAAAATCAAAATCGCAATCGCCAAAATATCAACAATATCCCTGATTTGAATTGTTCTGAAAATCGATAAAAAGTTGTTGATTATTTCCATTGCGTTTCCCCCTCTCAAGACTTTGCCGCACAAAACAGGCGTTTTAAATTTGATAGTCAAGAAATAAAACGCCTTAATCTTTGTACGTTGTATTTTTATTTTAACACATATTAAATATCAATTGCAACCTTTTTTAATTCTTTTTTGAATTTATTTATTGTTCTTATTGACGAAGCAAAATAATCAGCCTGTTCGCAGGTTGAAAAAACCGATAAAACGGCTCTCACAGTACCGGTATCATTTGTACCGAAAAATTCGTGCGCAAGGGGTGCGCAATGAAGTCCTGCCCTGACGGCAATATTGAAGCGCTTGTCGAGAATTTCAGCCGTTTCTTCGCTGTCAAGTCCTTCAATATTAAAAGAAATTACAGGAACGCATCTGTGTGTTTCGGGAGAATCGGTGTAGAGTACGACACCCGGAATATTCTTTAATTTATTGTACAAACGGACAGCAAGTCTTGATTCTTGCCTCTCAATACCACGTTCGGTTTTTTTCATCACAAATTTTATTCCTTCGTTAAGTCCTGCAATCCCGGGAAGATTCGGAGTTCCGCTTTCGTATCTGTCTGGCAGTATTGCAGGCTGTTTTCTGTCGGATGAAAAACTGCCTGTACCTCCCTGAATAAGACTTTCAGGCAAAGTTTCCGAGTTAATTGCAAGTATACCCGTTCCCATAGGTCCGTAAAGACCTTTATGCCCTGCCGTGCAGAGATAATCAATACAACTGTCTTTTAGCGAAATCGGCACTACACCGGCTGTCTGTGCTGCATCTACGCAAAATAAAACGCCGTGTATTCTGCATAAAGCCGCTATTCGCTCAACAGGAAGTCTTACTCCGAAAACATTTGATGCGTGAGTGCAGATTACAAGCTTAGTATTCGGCTTTATTGCATTTCTGAAATTATTTATGGTTTCTTCATCGTCGGGTGAATAATCGGCTATTGAATACTCCACCCCGTTTTCCTTCAGATTTTCAAGCGGACGCAGGACGGCGTTATGCTCAAGTGAAGAAATAACAGCGTGGTCGCCCTCTTTTAATACACCCTTTATCACATAATTCAGAGCAGCTGTACAATTACAAGCAAATATTATTTTTTCGGGTGAGTCAGCATTAAAAAGCTTTGCGGCATTTTTGCGGCAATCATACATAATTTCTGACGCTTTAAGCGACATATTGTGACCGCTTCTGCCGGGATTTGCTCCGTAATACCGCATTGCTCTGTCAACAGCATTCACTACGGCACGTGGTTTTGGAAAGGTTGTTGCTCCGTTATCAAAATAAATCATTCTGCATCAACGGCAGCCGTTCCTATATAGGCTATACCGTTCCTTGAAAGAATTTCTATAGCTTTTGCAAAATCACTTTTTACAAAAAGACTGTATCCGCACGACCTATTTTTCAGATTCATAGGTGTTCGTATAAGTCTGCTGAATACATTGTTTTTTCCTAATATTTCTCTTGCTCTCATAGCAAGCGTTACCGAATTAAACATTATTAAGTTATTTTCCATTATTTTCACCTTTATTATATGCATAAGATATTATGCTTTTTATTATATACTATGAAAAATAACATAAGAATGGTACAAAAATAAGCGGCACGAAAACGTGCCGCAAAATTCAATTCATTTTATCGCTTAAAAGATTTCCCATATTATACATTCCAGCCTTCTGAGAAGCAAGAAATGCAGCTGCATTTACTGCGCCGACAGCAAAAACTTCTTTTGACTGTGCCTGATGCGAAACGGTGATTACCTCGTCGTGACCTGCGAAAATAACCTCATGCTCGCCTACAATAGTGCCGCCTCTTACTGAATGAATACCGATTTCATTCTTTGAACGCTTTTTCCTGTAGGAATGTCTGTCATAAACATACTGCGGTTCTTCATCAAGAACATCAGAGATTCCGTCGGCTATCATAAGTGCTGTACCGCTCGGAGCGTCAAGCTTAAGATTATGATGCTTTTCAACAATTTCAATATCAAAGCTGTTGCCAAGCACCTTTGCGGCTTCTTTTGTAAGCTCTATAAGAAGATTGATGCCCAGCGACATATTTCCCGAATAGAAAACTGCGATTTTATCAGCGGCTGACTTTATTTTTTCAACCTGCTCCGATGAATAACCCGTAGTGCAGATAACGCATGGTACGGAGTTTTCAAGAGCATATCCGAGCATATCGTCAAGAACAGCCGGATTTGAAAAATCGATAATTGCATCGGGCTTTTCATTAATCTCGCTAAAGGTCTTGAAAACAGGAAAATCATATGTGTTCTCTCCGAAAGCGTCAACTCCGAAAAGTGCTTTAGTTTCAGGATTCTGCGATACTGCATCTGCTACAAAGTGTCCCATTTTGCCGTTACATCCGACAATTCCGATATTTACCATTTTTACTTCCCCTTTAAGTAAAGCAATACCGCACAGAGCGTGTGCGGTATCACAATATAAAAATTTATTAATTATTTAGCGTGCTTGCCGAGTAAATCATACTTTGCAAGACAATCCTTAAGATCGTGATAACCCGCAACACTCATAGGAACGAGCGGCAGTCTGCACTCGCCTGCATCATATCCGAAAAGATTCATAGCTGTCTTAATCGGAATAGGATTAACATCGCTGAACAATGCGTTCATAAGCTCAAGGTAATGGAAATGAAGCTTCTGAGCCTCAGCAAAGTTATTTTCAAGGCAAAGCTGACAAATTTTGTGCATCTCGGAAGGACAGATATTTGCAAAAACAGAAATTACTCCGAGTGCTCCGAGTGACATAAACGGAACTGTCTGGTCGTCATTACCTGAATAAATATCGAGCTTATCTCCGCAAAGTGAACGGATTAATGCAACCTGTGAAATATTGCCGCTTGCTTCCTTTGCGGCAACGATTCTCTCGTGCTTGCAAAGCTCCTGATATGTCTTAGGCTGAATGTTGCAGCCTGTTCTTGACGGAACATTATAAAGAATAATCGGCAAATCTACAGAATCTGCAATTACATTAAAATGCTTTACAAGACCTGCCTGTGATGTCTTGTTATAGTATGGAGTTACGCAAAGGAGTGCGTCAGCTCCTGTCTTTTCTGCTGACTTTGAAAGCATAACTGCTGTTGATGTGTCGTTGCTGCCTGTACCTGCAATAACAGGAATTCTTCCGTTAATCTTTTCAGCTACAAACGAAAGCACCTCACAATGCTCCTTCTCCGAAAGAGTAGCTGCTTCACCCGTAGTACCGCAGGCGATAATAGCGTCAGTACCGTTTTCAACATGAAACTCAAGAAGCTGTCCGAGAACATCATAGTTTACGCTTCCGTCAGACTTCATAGGCGTAATAATAGCAACGCCTGAACCGGTGAAAATGTGGTTAGCCATAGTTTACCTCCGTAATTAATCCATATAGCCTTCAGCGCAGAGGAGCTCGGCAAGAAGAACTGCGCCGCCTGCTGCGCCTCTTAATGTGTTGTGTGACATACATACAAATTTATAATCGTACTGTGTATCTTCTCTGAGTCTGCCCACAGAAACAGCCATACCGTTTTCAAGGTTTCTCTCGGACTTAATCTGAGGACGGTCAGGCTCAGTGAAGTAATGTAAGAACTGCTTGGGAGCGCTGGGAAGCTCAAGCTCCTGTGCTCTTCCCTTATAGTTTTCCCAGATATTAATAATCTCATCAACAGAGGGTTTCTTTACGTCGTCTTTGAAAGACATAAACACAGCGGCTGTGTGACCGTCGGAAACGGGAACACGAATACACTGTGATGTGATAGCGATGTCATCTGTGTTGACAATTTTGTCACCCTCGATATGTCCCCAGATTTTAAGCGGCTCTTTTTCGGATTTTTCTTCCTCGCCGCCGATGTACGGGATTACGTTATCTATCATTTCAGGCCATGTCTTGAAGGTTTTGCCTGCACCGGAAATCGCCTGATATGTGCAAGCAAGCACCTTGTTAACGCCAAGCTCCTTTAAGGGGTTGATTGCAGGAACGTAGCTCTGAAGTGAGCAGTTTGACTTAACTGCAACAAAACCTCTTTTTGTTCCGAGGCGTTTTCTCTGTGCTTCAATAATTTTAATATGGTCTGCGTTGATTTCGGGAATTACCATAGGTACGTCCTCTGTGAAACGATGAGCAGAGTTATTTGAAACAATCGGGCACTCGGCTTTTGCATATTTTTCCTCAAGAGCTCTGATTTCGTCTTTTTTCATATTAACTGCACAGAAGCAGAAGTCAACCTTTGATGCAACCTCTTCAACATTTTCTGCATTGAGAATAACCATATCTTTATATTTTTCAGGGAGCTCGGCAGTCATATGCCATCTGCCTTCAACAGTTTCGCCATATGTTTTTCCTGCGCTTCTGGCGCTTGCTGCAAGTGCAGTAACCTCAAACCAAGGGTGATTTTCGAGCAGCAGTGCAAAACGCTGACCTACCATACCCGTAGCTCCGATAATACCAACTTTGTACTTTTTCACAATAATTCCTCCGAATTAAACAAATTTTAAAAAAAGCAGTTGCCTTATTCGATTAAATATTATATTATAGAAACAGTGTGTTAAAAACACCGCATCAAACGAACAGCCACACTACCCATTATTAAATTATAATATACCATTTTACGCAGTCATTGTCAATTATTTTACTGCTATGAATTAAAGAAATTTTATTGTACGAAGTGAGGATATAATGAAAACAAGTGACTTTTACTATGATTTACCAAAGGAGCTTATTGC
Source organism: Clostridiales bacterium (assembly GCA_019415925.1). Lineage (GTDB taxonomy): Bacteria > Bacillota > Clostridia > Oscillospirales > Acutalibacteraceae > Ruminococcoides. The sequence continues at coordinate 2,101 of DXYG01000059.1, read as the reverse complement.
CCAGACTCCGCTTGAACCGAGGGACAGTTCAAGACTTCTCGTTCTCGGAAGAGAAAGCGGAAGCATTGAACACAAGCATTTTTACGACATAATTGATTATCTTAATCCCGGTGATTTGCTTGTTTGCAACGATTCACGTGTTTTGCCTGCAAGAATTTACGGAATTAAGGACGAAACAGGCGCAAGAGTTGAATTTTTGCTTTTAAAGCAAGTAAGCGGCAACAAGTGGGAAACACTTTGCAAACCCGGTAAAAAAGCACGTGAGGGTGCAAAATTCAGCTTTGGCAACGGAATAATGACTGCAACTGTTGTTGAAGTTAAGGACGACGGCAACAGAATTGTTGACTTTGAATGTGAAGATAATTTCTTTGCCGCACTTGACAGAATCGGTCAGATGCCTCTCCCTCCCTACATTACCGAGGAACTTAAGGACAAAGAAAGGTATCAGACGGTTTACAGTCACGAATTAGGCTCTGCGGCTGCTCCGACGGCAGGTCTTCACTTTACGAATGAGCTTATGGAAAGAATCAAAGCAAAGGGAGTTAATATTGCATATGTAACGCTTCACGTAGGTCTGGGAACATTCAGACCTGTTAAGGTTGATGATGTTACAAAGCACAAAATGCACAGCGAGCATTACGAAATTCCCGAAGAAACTGCTAATCTTATTAATGAAACAAAGAAAAAAGGCAAAAGAGTAATTGCAGTCGGAACTACATCTTGCCGTACTCTTGAAAGCGTGGCAAGCTTTTACGGTGAAATCAAGCCCTGCGACGGATTTACGGATATTTTTATTTATCCGGGATATAAATTCAAGGTTCTTGACGGACTTATCACAAACTTTCACCTGCCCGAAAGCACACTTATTATGCTTGTTTCTGCCTTTGCAGGCTACGATAACATTATGAACGCATATAAGGTTGCCGTTGAAGAAAAATACAGATTCTTCTCGTTCGGCGACGCAATGTTCATTTCATAGGAGGACATATGTTTAAGCTTATTAAAAAAGAAGGAAATGCACGCAGAGGTGAGTTTGTTACACCTCACGGCACAATTCAGACTCCTGCGTTTATGAATGTTGCAACCTGCGGTGCTATAAAGGGTGCTGTATCTGCAATCGATTTAAAAAATATAAAATGTCAGGTTCAGCTTTGCAACACCTATCACCTGCATTTAAGGCCGGGTGATTGCAAGGTTAAACAGCTTGGAGGACTTCACAAATTTACACGCTGGGACGGTCCTATTCTTACCGACAGCGGCGGTTTTCAGGTTTTCTCGCTTGCGAAATTACGCAATATCAAAGAAGAAGGCGTTTACTTTAATTCACACGTTGACGGCAGAAAGATTTTTATGGGGCCTGAGGAGAGTATGAGAATACAGTCAAATCTCGGCTCAACAATTGCTATGGCTTTTGATGAATGTGTTGAAAACCCTTCTCCGTATGATTACACTAAAAATAGCGTTGCACGAACTACAAGGTGGCTTAAAAGATGCATTTCCGAAATGGACAGGCTTAACAGTCTTGACGATACGATTAATAAACAACAGATGCTTTTTGCAATTAATCAGGGCGGAATCTTCAAGGATTTACGAGTTGAGCATATGAAAGAAATTGCCGAGCTGAATCTTGACGGCTACGCAATCGGAGGACTCGCCGTTGGTGAGCCTGCTGAAACAATGTATGAAATTATAGAAACTGTTGAGCCTTTTGCTCCAAATGACAAAATCCGTTACCTTATGGGCGTAGGTACTCCTGTAAATATTCTTGAAAGCGTCGCAAGAGGTATTGATTTGTTTGACTGCGTTATGCCGAGCAGAAACGCAAGACACGGTCAGCTTTTCACTTGGCAGGGCGTCAGAAATCTTAACAACGCTAAGTATGAAACTGATGAAAGTCCGATTGATGAAAGCTGTGACTGTCCCGTTTGTCAGAACTTTTCAAGAGCATATATAAGGCACCTTCTTAAAAGCGGTGAAATGCTCGGTATGCGTCTTGCGGTACTGCACAATCTTTATTTTTACAATAATTTAATGGAAGTAATAAGAGAACAGCTTGACAACGGTACATATACACAATTTTACGAAAAATATAAAAAGCTGT
>DXYG01000058.1 GCA_019415925.1 Clostridiales bacterium | reverse complement strand
ACAGGTTTAACATCTGTAAATTTAAAAAACAAATTTATTATTTATTTTTATAAATAATAAATTTTGAAAGTGCAAATCCAAACGGCAAGCACAAAAAAGTTAGGATCTTATTCTTTACGTCAGGAAATATCTTGCGTTTAGCTAAAATACTACTTGAAATATAATGTATCGTATGTTTAGCCCTAAACTTTAATGAAGTATTCGGAAATGATAAATAAAGTAATCTTATATTTCTGAAACTGTTTGGACTGTTATAATACTGCCACAGCATACGATGTTCCATTCCATCATCCTGATAATCAACAAAGCATAAATTTTCATTCATAACCAGAAAGTCGTACTTCTTTGAAATTTCAAGATGCATACAATGAGGATTATAATTTTTTTCACCCTCAAATCCCTGCATAGGTGCAACTTGTTTATAAAGCTCTGTCCTTACAATGTTCTTTCGATCTTTATTATCAATTTTATATTTTCCGGTAAGTAAATCAATAAGATTTACCGTTTTCTGTTCAGGGAGCTTGTCACCCAATCTTTTTCCTTCGGGCGTATAATCAAGTCCCACTATGCCTGCAACTTCGTCACTTCCGTATTTATCCCAAAAATTCAATATTCTTTCTATAGCATCATCGGGAAGGTAATCATCTGAATCTACGCATACGCTAAGTTCTGAATCCATATTGGCAATTGCCTCATTATACGCAGTGTGTAAACCGCCATTCTCCTTATAGATATATCTTATGTTAAAATCATTATTCTCATTTTGCCACGTTCTGACTAAATCTTCTGTATTATCAGTAGAACCATCATCAATAATTAACCATTCGAATTGTTTGCAAGTTTGCCGTTGAAGCGCACGATATCCCTTCGGCAGACATTTTGCTCTGTTATATGACGGTGTAAATACTGTTATCCTAATATTCTCCATTTTTATCCTCGCAGTTTTAGATAAGTTTTAAGAATCTTTAACATTCCATTGTAACCAAAAATTTTATTGAACCGATACACTATCTTTGTCTTTCGATTAATATGGTAATTCAATAACCATGTATATTTTTTCATTTCTGTCTTTTCTTCTGTAACATTTTCGTTTTTATCAATATTACACAAACAGTTTAAAAATGTAATATATTGATATGAGCAATAGTTCATATAATATATATAATACGGTTCATCTAATATTTTTTGCGATAATTCTAAAATACGTAAAATATTATTCTTTAAATCAGTGATATATTTTTTATTTTTAGTATGGGTAATTGATTGACTGTTTTGTCTGTACATATAAACAGTCCTTTTCATTACATCAAAAGAATCAGCATAAATCAGCAAACGTGCATTCCAATCAATATCCTCGCTAAATATTCCTTCTCTGAAAGTCAAATCATTTGATTCATAGATACTTGTTTTAATTATTTTGTTGCAGGGAGAAGACTGAAACATATCACTTTCTATCAAACTTTTAATTTGTTCCAATTTATTTTCACCGGAAAATTCTCTTGAAAAGTCAATATAATCTATCTTCTCTCCTGTATCTTCAAAATATTTAGCGTAACCAAAAATTACTACATCAGTATTTTTGAACTCCAAATAATTAATTACAGCATCTTTTAAAAATCTGTTACTGTTCCAATAATCGTCACTATCTAAAAACACGAAATATTCACCGGTCATTGTTTTCATACCGGCATTTCTGGCAGACGATGATCCTCCATTTTTTTTGTGGATAACTATAACTCTATTATCTCTTTTAGAATATTGATCGCATATTTTTGGTGAATTATCAGTGGATCCATCATCTACAAGTATTACTTCAATATTTCTGTAGGTTTGATTCAGAACACTGTCAATACACTCGCAAAGATATTTTTCAACATTATATACGGGAATTATAACACTTATTTTAATATCAGTCATAACACATATCTCTCGCTTAATTCAAGTTATTTAAAATTTTCATATATCCACTCTGAATATTACTAGACTTGAATATTTCTAATTTTTTCAGATTATTATCTGTCATCTTTTTACGCAAATCGGCGTTGTCAGAAAGCATATCAATACCTTTTGCAAATCCTTCAAAATCATATTTGTCATATGTAAATCCGCCCTTACCGTCTTCAATAAGGTCAATATTACCCCTTACATTTGAACATAATACCGGTAATCCGTTTGACATAGCCTCCATCAAAGCCACCGGCAGTCCCTCCTGCAAAGTCGGGAAAATAAAAATATCAGCGGCACTGCACATCTGTGGAATATCTTTTCCGTATCCAAGTAAAAATACTTTTTTCTCAAGGTTGTATTGCTTAATGAGCTCAAGCAAATATTCTTTTAAATCGCCTTCACCTCTGACAAAGTATTTTACATTGTTGCTTTTTATTCTTGACATTGCTTTTATAGCAACCGCAAGATTTTTACGCTTTGTCAGCTCTGCAACTGAAAACAACATTATTTCGTCATCTTGTACCCCAAGTTCAGCCCGCTTTTGTACTCTAACTTCTGAATTTCTGCTGAAATTTGTAATATCAATACCAATTCCGGGTAAATAATATGTATTTTTAGCTTTAAATTTTCTTTTTGCTCTGTTAAAATCCTCGGTGTTAATAGTAACAAGTGCATCAGTATACTTTGACAACCATTTTTCAATAGGATAAAACACAATCCAGTTGAGCTTTGGCGCACCAGTAAAGAAATGGAAACCGTGTGCTGTATACAGCACCTTTGTTCCTGTTTTTCTGTATTTCTTTGCCGCAAGCCTTGTTACTACCCCCATAACAGGTTCATTAGTCATAATAATATCGTAATGTCTATGGGCAAGCAATTTTTTCATCTGCTTGTATCCGTTTATATTTGAAGGCTTAAACGGAGAACGTGCCAAATCAACCACATCTATAGTAACAGGTAAATTGCCAAGCTTTTGCTTTAATAAATCAACCTTATTTGAAACATTTGAGCAAATAATATCAACAGAAAAACCGTGATTAATAAAATTTTCAATATGAGGCACCCAAAATTGCGATAAGTGAAGCTCTGTTGCCGTAATTAAAATTTTCTTACTCACCGAAAACGCCCTTTACCTTTCTTACAATACCCTCTGCGTTAATGCCGACCTGCTCTCTCAAGTAAGCCTGCGAGCCGACCTCAATGCAGTAAAAATCATCAATTCCTATTCTGTGGAGCTTTGCCTTGCCGCCGCACTCTGCAAGCACCTCTGCAACTGCTCCGCCGAAACCGCCTACGATATTATGCTCCTCAACGGTAAATATATTGTCAAATCTGTCTGCGCAGTCCTCAATTACAGCTCTGTCGATAGGCTTTACTGTCGGAAAGCTGTACTGCTCTACGGCAATACCATTCTCCTCAAGCATATCGCAAGCCTTTGCGGTTTCCTCAAGGATTGCGCCCGTTGAGAAAACGGCAACCTTTTTGTTCATATCCTTTGCTTCACGCAATTTATATGCCTTGCCGATTTCAAATTCCTTGATTACGGTGTTCACATTCTGCTCTCCGCCCCTGCCGAGTCGGAGATAGCAGGTGCCGTCAGTCTGAGCTATCTTTTTTACGGCAAGTGATGCTTCAACAGGGTCACCGGGACAAATTACCGTTACATCGGGCAACGCACGGAGAATTGCAATATCCTCCGTTGCGTGGTGGCTCATTCCAAGCGATCCATAAACATAGCCGCCGCCAACGCATATTACGTTAACATTTGCATTATGATATGCGCAGTCGTTGCGTATCTGCTCAAGACATCTCAGTGTAGGGAAGTTACCGATTGAATATGTAAACACCTTCTTACCCTCAAGCGCCATTCCTGCGGCAACGCCGGTCATATTCTGCTCTGCAATACCTGCGTTGATAAACTGATTCGGCAGCGTTTCCCAGAAGCTTTTTAGTACGCCGAAGCCGAGGTCGCCCGTGATAAGCTCAACATCCTTATCCTCTTTGCCAAGTTCGATTAAAGTTCTGATTACTGTATCTCTCATCTGTCTTCAACCTCCCTTGTGTAGTATGTAGGATGATATGTTTCCGAAACGGTGTGTCTGCAATTTTCAGGTTCAGCCTGAGTTTCGGGACAACCGTCTGGTGTGTACGGGTCAGTCAGCGTTTCGGGTTTTGTTTTATGAAGTTCGTTTACGGCACAGTTATACTCCCAACCCTCGTGCGGAAATCTGTAGTGCCAAAGAATATCCATTTCCATAAACGAAACGCCTTTGCCTTTTACAGTATGTGCAATTACAACAGTAGGTTTATGCTCGGAATTTGAAGTATCCTTTAAAGCATTTCTCAATTCGTCGTGATTGTGTCCGTCAACCTCAATAACGTTCCAACCAAAGCCTTCCCAGCGTTTAGCCATATCAACCTCAAGGGTGTTGTTGCAGTAGTCAAGGCTCTGCATATGGTTGTGGTCGACAACAGCAACAAGATTGTCGAGCTTATAGTGGTTGGCAAATTCAGCCGCCTCCCAGACAGAACCCTCGTTGCACTCACCATCGCCCATAACGACAAAAGAACGGAACAATTTTCCATCCTGCTTTGCTGCAAGCGCTCTGCCCGCAGCAACAGGAAGACCATGTCCCAGAGAGCCCGTTGAAAAATCAATTCCGGGCAGGTGGTGGGATACATGACCCGAAAGTCTGCTTCCGTTCGCATAATGAGTTTTAAGCTCCTCGACAGGGAAAAAGCCGTTTTCGGCTATTGCGGCATAAACCGACGCACCTGCGTGACCTTTACTCAGAATAAAGCGGTCTCTGCCGTCCCATTCAGGATTGCCGCTGTCAAATTTTAATATATCGGTATACAGAACGCCCATAATATCGGCAACCGAAAGTATTGCACCGATATGGCTTCCGCCCGATAAATGCGTCATTTCAATTCCGTGGCGGCGTATCAGCCACGCAAGTTCCTTGCTGTTCATTCTTTCCTCCATAATTCATCGAAAAACTGTATTAATTCACTCCGAATATTAAATTAACAAATTTCGGTTGGCGTTTAAATCGTATATAAATCGACAAAACAAAATAATTCATATACAAATAAAATTCAGTTTTGCTGATTATTTCTGCATCTTTATGAAATATATCCTGTCATATCACTGTGATACCCCATACCATTTGCTAATAAATAGAAAAATAGTATTAGAACTACAATATAAATCGGTTTTACTATAGCTCTTTCCTGTTTTGTAAAACAAACATTAAGTAAATATGGAATCAATATTAAATCATAAACTTCCGCATAAATTGGTAATCTGCCAATAAGAATACCGCTTGTAAATACACCTACCAGATATAGCGCGGCGGTAATCAATGACATATTGATACATATTTGCAACATTTTATTTTTCTCATAGTAACACTCCAACTCTTTTCGTTTCCAGAATGCTATAAACGGCGGTATTGCAAAAAATAACACTCTAAGCGGATTTACACCGTCATCCTCTTCAAACTGTCCTGTTGCTCCTGCATAAGCAGTATTTCCCAAGGCACTGTCAACACCGCTGAAAAACGGCTCTGCGAAAATACAAATTAAAATAATCCCAACTATGAATAGTCCTATCTTTTTATCCCATGGCTTGCTTCGTGCAACAAAATATATCGGTATCATCAAAAGCGCAGTCATATGGAAAGTAGACATCAGCAAAACTGCTATTAAGAAACGTATAAACTTACCGTCCTTTATCCAGCCGCAACACAGAAACAGTACTGCAACGCAGATGAACTGACGCATACCGTTCATCATCCAGAAAAAAGTCAACAATGTTATAAATAAAAAAGAACTAAAGAAAAAATCACATGAATATTTTCTTAATACCACCATTATACATACACCGGATATAATGGCAATTGTCATCAGCCACCACTGAAAATCCTGTGAAATAAAACATTTAAAAATAATATTGAAAATATCAAATCCGGGATTTTTGCCTTCCCAATCAATCTGATTCCATGCTGTTGAAAAGTCGGCAGGTATCGACTGAAACATATTTATATATGCAGTCGTATCTGCAACATATTTTCTCATGCCAATCCAGAAAATAAAATACCCGAACACAACAATTGCATATGCAAGCGGTATCTTCTTCTGAATTCCCTGCTGTATATTATAATCTGTGAGCATAACATCTTCTTTGTGTCCCAAAGAATACACAAAATAAATCAGTGGAACCCACAGAACCATTGACCAGTAAATTATCATTTAAAAACTCCAAATTAAGCCTTTGATATTTCATCAAGAATTTTTATCTGTTCATCATCAAGTTTCCAACCAAAGGCTTCAATATTTGACTTAAGCTGTGACGGTCTTTTAATTCCGACCAGCACAACTGAATCTGTCAGAAAATCAAGAATAAAGCGTATCGCAACCGCCGGAATTGATTTTCCGGTATCATTAGAAATATTCCTTAAAATCTCAACTATTTCAAGATTTTTTGCAAGCTTTTCACCGTGAAAATTCACATAAATATCTCTTGAACGTCTGTCATCATCAGCAAAAACAGTATTTTTATCATATTTTCCGGTAAGGATTCCCTGTCCGAGACTTCCCCACGTCAAAGGCGTAAGACTTAAATTTTTCGAAAGGTTTATAAAATCGTCTTCATTTTTTCTGCATGCAAGACTGTATTCATCCTGAAAGCTGACAAACTTTCCTTTATATTCTTTTAATTCAGGTATATCGCTTTTATGAATATTTGACAAGCCGTAATATCTTATATAACCTGCTTTTTTTAATTCCTCAAGCGTATCCACAACTTCACTCAAAGGCGTTTTTTCATCTCTGTAATGTATCTGATACAAATCAAGATAATCCGTATCAAGCCTTTTAAGAGTACCCTTAATGGAGTTTTTTATCCACTCGGGGGAATTATCATAAAAAGTAGGCGTTCCCTTTTTTGCATGAACTCCGAATTTTGAAGCAATAACAGCTTTATCTCGTCTGCCCTTCAAAGCCTTTCCCAATGTTATTTCAGACTGTCCGAGTCCGTAAGTATCGGCTGTATCAAAGAAGTTAATTCCGTTGTCAAGTGCACAATGCACCGCATCTATAAGCTCACTTTCCAGCACATTTGAACCCCAGCCGTATCCTCCCATAGGACAGCCGCCCATGCACATTCTTGATACTTTTAAATCTGAATTTTTAAGCGTTAAGTACTCCATCTTTTTCTTTCCTTACAAATATAAACTTCAATGCCTTTTTTATTACATTCCAAACCGTAAACCAAAACAGCTTTAAATCAGTAGTCAGTGAAACTGTTGCCGCATACTTGATTCGGAGCAGATTTTTCTTTTTCAAAACGTATTTTTCATAATATTCGTCAGCATTTTCAGCTCCGACTATTTCATCAAGATTGATAAATTCAATAGAACTGTAATCTGTTATGCCGGGGCGAACCTTTAATATGTATTTTTCAGCACCCTCATATGCGTCCGTATATCGCAAAAGCTCCGGTCTCGGACCTATAAAGCTCATATCACCCTTGATTATGCTGAACAGGTTGGCAACCTCATCAAGCTTTGTCTTTCTCAGAAAATTACCCACTTTTGTAATTCTGCTGTCATTTAAAGCCGTTGTACCTCCGCCGATTTTATCTGCATTTTTAACCATTGTTCTGAATTTAAAAATTCTGAACGCTTTATTGTTATAACCGCCCCTCTGCGCCCTGTAAAAAACAGGAAATCCCGAGTCAATTACTATTGCAACAGCAATTAATAATATTATCGGGAAGAGAAGTATCAAAAAGAAAAGCGACAGAACAATGTCAATTATTCTCTTAAAAACACGATTATATATCCCTTTATACCCCGTAATTACGTTAATATCAACTTCATCTACGTTATTGAAATTGAAACCCTGTTCTCTCCTCATACCAAACCCCTGAACAAAATTATACTAATTAATTATACCACAAAAGCAGCGTAATATCAACACGATTTTCAATATATCGCCATAACCGACAAATTTTGCCGACACCATTTGACAATGTTGATAATTATAATTAAAATATAGTCAATTATGATATTATTACATTACAAAATCAACTTTCAAACAGGTGTCGCAAATGAAAAAAACGCTGAAAATTATTGTCTTATCCTTACTTACTATAGCTGTCGTAACGGTTATATACGGTCTGTACTGTTCAAATACTATTGAAATCAAAAACTATTCGTTAAGCACGGACAAGATTAACTCGCAAATACGATTCGTGTTCATTTCGGATTTGCACTGCAAGGAATACGGTGAGAAAAACACTGACCTCGTTGCAAAAATCAAGGAACAGAATCCCGACTTCATAGCCGTAGGCGGTGATATGGTCAACAAATATTCAGCCGATGACCACGTTATGCGTGAGCTTTTGCCTCAGCTTGCCGAAATCGCACCGACTTACTGCGTACTCGGCAATCACGAGCTTACACTTAAAGACGAAATCGACTTTAAAAATGACATTAACTCGACAGGTGCAAAGCTCCTTGACAACGAATCGGTAACGCTTAATATAAACGGTGAGAAAATTCTGCTCGGTGGTATGTCAGACTTCCCGTATTACGAATACAATGCGCCCGATTTTGACACTCCCGAAAGGTATTTCTGGGACGAATTCAAGGAAAAATCAAAGGACTGCTACACAATTCTGCTTCATCATCAACCCGAATACCTTGAGAGCATTATGCAGGACAGCAACGTCGATTTGGTAATGTGCGGTCACACCCACGGAGGAGCAATTCAGATTCCCTTTATTGGCGGAGTATTCGCCCCGAATCAGGGATTTTTCCCGAAATACGACAAGGGCGAATTTGATTTGTACGATACAAAAATGATAGTTTCCGCAGGTCTGGGCGACGCCTATCCCATTCTGAGAATGAACAATTGTCCCGAAATAAGCGTAGTTGAAATTAATTAGTTTTCTTTACACCTATTTTTTTTAAAGCATAATCAAAGCATCTTCTGATATATCCCTTAGGCTTCTTCTTTGTTCTTTTTACGTAATCCAAGTATTCCTCGGGAGAGGCATTCACAAGAAAAATAAGCTCATCAAAAAGTTCTTCTTTAGGTCTTAATTTAAAATAATCCTTTGCTATCTTAATACACTCAAAATTTTCTGCCTCATTAAGATAATTTATAATTTGCTCATCAGACTTCTTTTTTACATAAACAAGGTCAATTACTATGTTTAAGAGATAATATATAGACTCAAGATTGCAATGATTTTTAGCTTCTTCACATAATTTCCATTTATCGCAAAAATCCATCTGCATACTTTTTAATTGTCCGTAATACTCTAATGCGTATTCATCAGCATCATTCATCATTCCTTTTCCTTTGATATACATATAAAAGCAATCAGGGATTATTAAAATATTTCGCAACTGTTCTTCGTCAAAAGCTTTTAAATTAACGTTCAAATCCTCCCCTACTTTCACAAATAAATCTCTTTTTTGAACAGCGGATTTCATAATTTTTGATTCATAAATTTTATCCCACAATGTAACAGTAACAGCTTGACCATTTGCGTTTCCAATAAAGTCTTTATAGTACTTATCAAATAGCTCTTTTTTTGAAATTACACCGTTAATTTTTGTAGTCTTTTTATTTTTAAAACCTTTTATCTTATCAAAGTGTCCAAACTGAATCATCTGAACATTTTTGTTTTTCTTAAACAACTCTATTAAAATATCACAAGATTTTTTATTCAGCAGATAATCATCAGCATCGCATGACTGTATATAGTCACCTGAAGCTCTTAATATTCCATTTTTTCTCGCCATACAAGGCCCCTGATTTTTTTGGTCAATAATCACTATTCGAGAATCCTGAGCTTGTAAATTTTTTAGAATTGCTAACGAATTATCTTTAGAGCCGTCATTAACACAAACGATTTCAATATTACGATAGGTTTGATTTAAAATTGAATTTACACATCGTTTAATTGTCTTTTCTGCATTATATACAGGTATAACAAACGAAACCTTTGGATTATTCACATATTCACTCATCCCAGCACCTTTTTCGCCGTATCAACGCTTTCCTTGGCGTCCTTACAATAGTAATCTGCGCCGATTTTCATAGCGTAATCTTTTGTCAGAACTGCACCGCCTACGAACACAACGCATTTGCTTGTGCCGTCGGGGTTTTGCAGTTCTTTTGTTTGCCTTATAAGCTTTATTGTATCCTCCATACTCTTGAGCGTAGTCGTCATAAGTGCGGAGAGTCCAATCATCTTAATGTTCTGCTCAACAGCCGTATCGACAACGAGCTGAGGGTCAACGTCCCTGCCGAGGTCAACAACTGTGTAGCCGTAATTATCGAGCAGTACCTTAACAATATTCTTGCCTATATCGTGAATGTCGCCCTTGACCGTTGCAAGGATAATCTTGCCCTTGCTGACGGGCGAGCCGCTTGTCTTTGAAATGTGAGTTTTTATAACCTCAAAGCACTCCTGAGCCGTATTTGCACTCTGGATAAGCTGTGGCAGGAATATTTTATTCTTCTCAAAATCATCGCCTACTCTGTCGAGCGCAGGAATGAGCATTTCATTTACAATCTGCATTGCATCGGTGCTTTCTAAAAGTCTTTTCGTAACAGCCGCACCCTCGGATTTCAGTCCGTTGTATACGGCGGTGAAAATATCAACCTCGGTGTTTTTCGGCGCAGAAGTCACCGCAGGAGCGGCGTCATTGTATGCGTTGATAAATTCAACCGAGTTTTTGTCAATGCCCGAAAGCACTCTGTAGGCACGAACTGCGCCTGTCATAGACTCAACATTCGGGTTGATAATCGGCAGGTCGAGTCCTTCTTCGAGAGCCATTGTCAGGAAAGTTCTGTTGACAAGTTCACGGTTCGGCAGACCGAACGAGATATTCGAAACACCGAGGCAGGTTTTACAGCCAAGCTCGGTTTTTACCCTGTGGAGCGCCTTAAGCGTTTCACGGCAGGCGTCCTGCTCGGCTGAAACAGTGAGGGTAAGGCAGTCAATGTAAACGTCACGTCTGTCAATTCCGATTTCTTCGGCACGGCTGACAATGCGCTTTGCAATCTCAAATCTGCCCTCGGCTGTCTTTGGAATTCCGTTTTCATCAAGCGTAAGTCCGACAACCGAAGCACCATACTTTTTGACGAGTGGAAGCACCGTCGAAAGGCTCTTTTCCTCGCCGTTTACGGAGTTTACAATCGGCTTGCCGTTGTAGTAGCGCAAGCCTGAATCTAGCACGTCGGGCTTTGTCGAGTCAATCTGCAAGGGTGCGTCGCACACGCTCTGAATCGCCTTTAGCACACGCACCATCATTTTCTTCTCGTCAATTTCGGGGTGGCCTACGTTTACGTCGAGGATTTCCGCACCGCCGTTTACCTGACTTAACGCCTGAGTGAGAATGTAGTCAATATTATTGTCAACAAGCGCCTGCTTGAACAGCTTTTTGCCTGTCGGGTTGATTCTTTCGCCGATAATTCTCGGGCCGTTGATTTCAACAACCGTGCTTGCACTGCAAACGGTGGTATCAACGCTCTTTTTCTGCGGCTGATAGCTTTTGTCTGCAAGCATTTTACTGATTTCAGCTATATATTCGGGGGTTGTGCCGCAGCAACCGCCTATGATTTTCACGCCGTATTTAAGCAAATCCGCAACGCAATCTGCAAATTTATCGGGCATAATATCGTACTCGTTGCTGTTTGGGTCGGGCAAGCCTGCATTCGCCTTGATGACAAGCGGCAAATCGGTATATTTTGAAATTTCGCTTACCACGCCTTCAAGCTCGTCGGGACCTAAAGAGCAGTTTACGCCGAGTGCGTCAATGCCGAGTCCTGTCAGCGTAACTGCCATTGATGCAGGAGAAACGCCTGTAAAGGTGCGTCCGTTGCGTTCAAACGTCATAGTTGCGATAATCGGCTTGTCGCTGTTTTCCTTTGCCGCAAGAACGGCGGCTTTCAGCTCGTAGAGGTCGGTCATCGTTTCAAAAACAATAACGTCTGCACACTGACCTGCGAGAATCTGCTCCTTGAAATAGTCGTAAGCAGAGTCAAAGCTCAGCGAGCCTGCCGGCTCTAAAAGCTGACCGATAGGACCTATATCGAGCGCAACAAGGCAGTCCGTACCCTGTACGGCTTTTTTTGCGTTTGCAACGCCCGATTTTATAATTTCATCTACCGAATAACCGCTTTCCTTAAGCTTATAGCCGTTTGCTCCGAAGGTGTTTGCATAGACAATATCGGAGCCTGCGTCGGCATAAGCCTTGTGAAAAGACTCAATTAATTCAGGGTGAGTGATATTCAATGTTTCGGGTACGGAGTCATACTTCACTCCGCTTTTCTGTATGAGAGTTCCCATTGCTCCGTCGAGCAGTACGAACTCCTTTGAATCTAAAAATCTCTTAAAATCCACAATGTTCTCCGTTTCTTCTGAATTTGCATCTGTCACGCATATTGCATACCGCACAGCCACGTTTTTTGCGGTCAATCGGTGTTTTCGAAAGTCCCATAACCGCCGTAACGGATTTGGTGGGAGTCAGCAGGCTGTTTTCGTTTGTGGCAAGTCCGATTTTGCGTGGAGCGTCAAGCATTGAAAGCACGCTTTTCTGTAGCTCAATCGGGTAATCGCCGTAGCCGGGGCTGAATCGGAAGGTTTGAAAATATCCCTCGTACTTTTCGGCAATAATCTCGTCAAATTTTGCGCACACCTGCTCAATTGCAACGCTTGCAAAGCTGTCTAGCACAACGGCTTTAGCCATATCGGAAATCTGATTTATTCTGATAAGCCTGTCAATTTCCGCACCGAGCGTTGCGCACATCACAATTGCCTTTTCACAGCCGTCAAGGTGATTTTTTATATCCTCGCCCCGCATAAGCTCATCAATGGGCAAGTCTTTTTCAATATAAAGATACTTCGGACGTGACTTTGCAAGAATCTCTTTCTCGCACTCGTCCATAAGCCTGTCCATTCGGTAATTCGGAGCAACGCCCGAACCGCCGAGGTAGCGCACGGCTTCGTTTCTGTTGAGTTTTTCAAGCTTTATCATAACAGGCTCACAACCGCCTCGGAAATTTTCTTTGCAACATACGGATTATTCATCGTGTAAAGGTGAATTCCGTCAACTCCGTTTGCAAGCAAGTCAACAATCTGCTCAACCGCATAGGCGATTCCTGCGTCACGCAGAGCATCGGGCTTTGAGTCGTACTTCTGCATAATTTTTGCAAACTTAGACGGCAGACTTGCACCGCACATCGACACCATTCTTTCAATCTGACTTTTGTTTGTGACGGGCATAATTCCCGCCTCAATCGGAACGTTGATTCCGGCAATCTTTGCACGCTCGAGGAATCTGTAGAAAACGGAATTGTCAAAGAAAAGCTGGCTGATAAGGTGCTCTGCACCTGATTCAACCTTTTTGCGAAGGTTGAGAATATCCTCAACCTCGTCCTTTGCCTCTAAATGCACTTCGGGATAACAAGCACCGCCGAGGTCGAAATCGCTGTGCAACTTGATGTATTCGCACAAATCACTTGCATAGATGAAATCCTTTTTCGGCTCAACACCGTCAACGTAGTCGCCTCGCAGTGCAAGTATATTTTCAATGTTATGCGCCTTAAAATCTGCAAGCGTGCTGTCAATATCAGCCTTTGTGCTGTTCACACAGGTGAGGTGAGCAACAGACTCAACGCCGAATTCGTTTTTGATTTTCGAGGCAATTTCGCACGTTCTGCTGTGTGCTCCCGTACCGCCTGCGCCGTAGGTAACGCTGATGAAGTCAGGCTTTAAAGCGCAAATTTCCTCAAGCTTGCCGTAAACCGACTCAATAGGCGAGGTTTTCTTGGGCGGAAACATTTCAAAGGAAAAAATTGCCCTGTCACTTGTATTGAATATTTCACTTATTTTCATTTATTTTCATCACCTTGTATGTTTATAGTATTCGTATTATTATACCACAAAACACAGGCTTGCACAATAAATTTTTACATTTATCCTTTCTTGGTAATTTATGGTTATGGCTTTTATTATAATAAACCAGAATTTAGCGTTGGAATTATAGCAACGTTGACGTAGGGACACGGCGAGCCGTGTCCACATAAAAATTGCAACGCAATTTTTATGAATGGGACGTGTAGGAACCCGTCCCCTACGCAAATGTTTGTTTGTAACGATAATGTTGATATAATCGGTAAAGTTTCATCGTTACTACGGACACGGCACGCCGTGTCCCTACGGCTAAAGAGGAAACGTATGTGTAAAATCGTCGCTCACAAAACTTTACCTATATATCGATTTATAATTCGGGCAACCGTTTTATCCAAACAATCCGATTTTTTCCACTCGATTTGCCTGTCGAGGCACTCGACAAATTATCGTTTAGCTTACAAAACCAATCTGATAATTTCAGATTAATTAAAGTGATATTCAGAAATTTTAATATAAATAAAGCAAGAAAGAACTGCAAAATACAGTTCTTTCCGGATGTCGTTATATTTTGGTCTTGGCTTTATATTACGGCATCAACTTTTAATCAAAAAGTAAATACCGTTTATAAACCAACCATAGTTTTCTGAAGCTCCGTTGCGTCCATTACATTGACCAGACCGTCATCGTTGAAGTCTGCAATTACAAGCTGTTCAGCATTAAGGTTTCCTGCACCTGCGGCTTGCTTCTGGATTTCGGTAACATCGACAATGTTGATAATTCCGTCACTGTTTACATCGCCCTTTATGAAAGCAGGCATTGTAACGAGTGTTTTTTGAATACACTCACCCGAATACTGCATCGTGTTTTCAACGTTCGGATTTGAAGAAACAGCCGCATAAACAACATTATCAGTTACCCTTAATCCGTAGCAATTGCCATTAGTTGTATCAATTGACGCAAATTCTTCCATTGTATTTGTATTTACATCATAGCTGTAGATACAGTCTGCCGAGTTGAAATACAACAAGCCGTTGCTCTCGTCAAGGCTCATATATCCGCCTTTCCAGTAGCTTGCCGAGCCGGACTTCCACCTGAAATCAAACTTTTTGATAATTTCAGCCTTATCTGTTTTTGTGTCGTATTTAAGCAGACATCTTTCGTATTCGCTCTGATACTTGTTGTCAATCACATAGCAGCCATTGTCAACAAAGCAGAACTGCGTGTCAAATTCACGGAACAGACAATTGTCATATTTTGTGTTGTTTGATTTATAGTATGCGAAATCAAATCCGTAGTGTGCCGAAATTTCGTCATTTCCGCTGCTGATTGCGCTGTCGCTGAGCAGAAAATACTTGTGTGAAACGTGACCGTTCTTGTCGGGCATAGGGTCGTCCCACGTCAGGTCAACATTATAGTACACACCGTTTATGCGCACCTTGTTCCAAAGGTGATACATAGCCGAAGATTCAACAATTTCGCTGTGCACACCTACCTGTGCAAGCAGATAAGAATACGCCTCTGCGTACCCCTGACAGTTTGCGTTTCCGTTTACAATAGACTCGTGCGCAGAAACATACAGCGAATCGTGATCATCAACGTATTTGCAGTTGAGAACAAGCTCGTCGTGCAGAACAACCGCCTTTTCAAATTCGGTCATACTGCTGTCAATTTTTTCAAGATATTTGTCGCACTGTGTGTTAAAATCGCCAACCATTTTCTGTGCCGTTTGCGTGTCATAGAGATAAATCGGGCATATTACAGCAATATATGTGCCGTCTGAACCTAACATATACTTGGTAGGGTCAACGTAAAACAAATCGGGGTGTTTTCTAATGACAGTCTTGATTATATATCGCATAATCTCCTTGTCTTTAATATGAAAATCGCCGACATAAATCTGCTCGCTGAAATTCTTCATACCCTCGGCAAGCCTGTCACACAAATCCTTGTTGCTTTCATAAAGCTCTTTATTGTATGTAATATAAGAACAATCACTCTCGGCAGCAAAAGCGGTATTACAAACAGCAAAAGTCATTGACGAAAACGCCATTAAAAAAGTAAGCATAAAAATGAGTGAATTTTTAAGAATTTTACCGGACTTTTTCATAATACCACCTCTTTTCACCTTAATTATAGCACTTGTCAAACTGTAAATCAATTATAATAAATAAATAGAAATATTATAGTAATTTTTGTGTTTTTTCACAATTAACAAGTTAAATTATACAGTAATCGCAACAAATCATAATACATCGAATGAATAGACAATAAATCCTCTGCATATAGATTATCAAGACGATTGGAGGGTTTCTTGTGAAAGGAATAGTGGAAGAACGTGCAGCAATGCTGGGCGAGTACATAATAGAAAACGGAGCTACGGTAAGGAGCACAGCAAATAAGTTCGGCGTCAGCAAAAGCACGGTGCACAAGGACGTAAGCCAACGGCTGAAAACGCTCAACCCTGCGCTTTACCGTGAGGTAAGACGAGTTCTTGACATAAACAAAAGCGAACGCCACATAAGGGGCGGAATAGCAACTAAGAATAAGTATCTGCGTGAAAAGGCTCTTGAGAATAGTGAACATTGATTGCGAATGACACATTATTTTATGCCTTGTTGTATGCTAAACGATAATTTAGCGGTAAGTTGACTCGCAAAAAAAATTAAAAATTTCGGTCAAGCCTTTTTAAAGGCTTGCGGGTGTGGGCAG
>DXYG01000057.1 GCA_019415925.1 Clostridiales bacterium | reverse complement strand
CTATCAAACCTAATCTCAAAAGCCAAGTTCTGAAAGTGTACTTTTCATTATCCGACTGAGTTTTAGCGTATCTTGCCGACTTCTGAATTAAAGCCTGATGACTGATTGCAAGGCAAAGCTGAATTGCTGACTTTACTTCGCCTGCGTGTAAGGTTGAATTGAAAAGACGAAATTCAATAGTGCCTTTGTAGAACACGCTGTGAAGATTCAGTGCGTGGTAGCGAGTATCATCATAATGTCTGTAGCTGTAGTCCTCGCCGTCATACCACATTGACTTTATCTGCTCCATTGACAGCGGAGGACGGTTATTGATTTCATCAAGGAAGCGTGTGTCCATCTTCTGACAGTAATGCTCACGGGAAACATTCACTTTCAAAGCCTTATAGAGCAAGTCCTCTTTCGCCGCCATAATATTTACGATATTGCGAAGTGTTTTCGGGGTATGCGGAGCCGCATTAATATGGCAATGCAAACCACAGCTTGGGTTGACTCTCGCTCCTGCGCCACGAAGCTTTCTGACAAGCTCCTGTATCGTTTCTATATCGTCATAGTTACAAATGGGAGTGACAAATTCAACCGAGTACAGTGAGCTTGCGTTCTGTCCTGAACGGTTTTCACAACGGACGCTTGCGTCACGCATAATCTTCCACATTCTGCCGTCATTGTCACGAACAGAATATGCGTCATAGCAACCGCCGACGTGAGTTGCTTCTGTATGAAAATAACCGGCAATCACTTTCGCCGCCGTACTGCGAGTGATGCCGGTCATCTCTATTTCTATGCCAAAATTTTGCGACCTCAAGTCTTTTCCTCACTTTCAATCTTTGGCTTTTTAGGCTTGGGCGGTTTTGTCTGCAAACCTTTCATATCAATAAACTCTCTGACATTTGCAGGAACATATTTTGCATACAAGCCGTCAACTGATTTTTCAAGTTCAGATTTAAAGTCCAAATCACGCTGTGACATATACAGCCTGATTGCATTCAGCTTTTCATCATCATACATAATACTTACGCTTGTTTTCTTCATTTTGATTTTACCTCCACATATTTGATATTTGGTATCTTCAACCACCTAGTCCATCCTCGACCTTTAAGCTGAGTTTTGACAACTCCGTAGGCTGTACCTTGTGCTTCAATTACATAACCATCGCCAACATATACACCGATATGACCGGGCATCCAAACGGCAAGTCCGGGGGTGTCGGGCATATTTGAAATCGGTCCGCTTTCGGTGACATTGCTCCAGATAGAATTTGCTCCGCAGTCTGTAAAGCCGTTTGAACCTGCGACAATTTCTCCGCTGTCGGCATTGTACCAAGCATAGGATTTTATCAAGCCTATGCAGTCGCATACTCTCTTGCCGAGCCACTTTTCACCGACCTGTCGCATTTCACCGCCAGCCTCGTTGTTACCGGGAAACAGACTTGCCTGCCCATCAAGATATTGCTTGGTGCAGACCTGACCGTAACCGCCGTAAACATAACCCCAGCCGTTTTTGTATGCGTTCTCGCACCACTTGACAAGGTCGAGATTGTTCTTAGTGGTCTTGTCTGTAAAGCCTGAGGTGCTGATTTCTGCACCCTTGATTGACTGCATCATCTTTTGGAACTCGTCATACTTTATCTCCGTTCCGAATTTCTGATTGACAGCTTTTATCAAATTCTCGGCGGACTGATTCTTCTTAAAACAGGAAACGAAGTTTTTTACAAAGTCCTTGTCCTCTGATTTATCGGACAAGGAGAACAGATAGATAACCTCTGCCTGCGTGTTGCAGTCGGACAGTTTTTTGCTTTTGAGTTGATTTTCAACCTCTGTCATTGTGTCGTTGATAAGCTGTAGATTTTCCTTCTGCTCTGCTGAGATGTTTTCTTGTATGGACTTACCCAGCTTGTCGGTATCAATATCCATACTGCCGTTGAAAACTGACACAACAGCAATAATCGGCATAACCACAATTATGATTATGCCGATTACTATACCGCCTATTTTTTTTATGACCTTTTTATCTGTGAGCAGAGCAACTGCTATTTTCTTTAGTGCCGCACCTATGGTTGCGCTCATAAAGACTCACCTCCGTAACGCAAAAAATCCGATTGAGATTCATTTGAGAAAATCAATCGGATTATAATATTTTTTAATTGTAAAAATAATCTTAAACAGGATATTGACTATCTCACTTATAAAGACAGTTTTCTACATAAATCATCATTCTGTTATTCTGGTAACCATATTCAATAAATGCTATCAATGGCACTAATCCAACAAACCATGGTTTACTGACAACAAATGGCAATACAAAAGCGACAATTAGAATTAACAATAAAACAACAAAAAGTGATATATGCTCCTTACGCCATTTCTTTTTGAAATATGCTTTTCTTTCCTCAAACGAGAATGCACTTTCTTTTGAAACAGCAATTATGTTTTCATCTGCATTTTTCCGAAACTCTTCGTCTGACATCTTTTGTCCAGCCAACAATTCATTTATGCTAACATTAAATTCCTTTGCAAGTAGTTGGAGCATTTCAATGTCTGGCATATAGTTACCATTTTCCCAGCGAGATATTGTTTTGTTTGTTACACCAATTTTCTCTCCGAGCTTCTCTTGAGTTAGTCCGCTCTGCCGACGAAGCGTAGCAATAAATTTACCGATTTTTATTTGATCCATGACGTTCACCTCCGAAAATATGGTACATCAACGGTTATGAGAATTCTTCCCCACAAACAGAGAATGTGTCAAATATCAATTTATTAACCTGTTATTTTATAATTATCATACCACAATTTTAAAATTCTGTCTATTCAAAATTTTATCTTCCACCTGCACTTCCGAAAATTTCGGCTTTGTATTCGGGAGCCTGAACAAGAAGCAAATACCTCTCGTTTCCGCACCTATACAGACAAGTGCCACGCTCACCGAATTTTATTAAATCGTATTCGTTCGGTTCAACCATCAGTGCATCCTGAAAATCTTTAGGATTGATATTGCCGGGGAAGAATAAGAAGTGATGAGTTGGAATTGAGAATAAGGGCTTTGTATATTCCTTGACATTTTGAATCAGGAAATCCTCGACATTCTGTGAGGCGAGTATAACAGCTGAATCTTTCTTTCGTACACGCTTCATTGCGTTGCGGATATACTCAATGGCTGTGAGGTTAGACAAAAACAAATAGAGCTCGTCTATTGATGCAACGGTGTTTCCCTCGCCGAGGAGCTTGTTTGACATATATGAAAGGATATTAAAAAGCATTGCGTCTTTGAGCCTTTTGTTAGTGTCAAGCAAACCCTTAACTCCGAAACACAGAAATTTATCATCTGTAATGTTCGTGTGACCGTTGAAGTATTTACTTTCAGAACCGACACACATTGAATGAATACCCAGACAAACCTCCTGCAAAATTTCTTCGGTGTAGAGATATTTTCTTTTGTGGTCGTAGGTCATATATTCTTCCTCGCACAAGTCATAAAAGTCAGACATAACAGGAAAGTCGGACGGTTTCTTTGTGCTGTAATCTGTCGTGTCTGTAATGCCGAATCGTGCGTACAGCTTCATAAGCAGAATTTCGATTGTATCAAGCTGTGCGTCTGTGAAATCCTTGTAGGTTCTGAAAAAGTCTTTCAAGAATGCAATGTGCTGTGATAATCGGGTAACTTTGTTAAATGCAGGCGGTGCGTCTTTGTCAAGTTCGTCCTGACCGTCATTCCACGCTTTTGGCTCAAGGGGATTGATTTTGTATTTGCCCGACATAAAATCAATGTAGCAACCGCCGAGGGCATTTGTCAGATCCTCGTACTCGGCTTCAGGATCTAGGCATAAGATTTTCTTTCCGCTTTCACGAATGTTTGTAAGGATGAGTTTCAATAAATATGATTTACCCTGACCTGAGTTTCCGAGAATAAGGATGTTTGATGTAGTTTTGTCCTCTGTCCTGCGGTCAAAGTCAACAAGGATATTAGTTCCGTATTTATCTCTGCCAATGTACAAGCCGTTGGGATCGGTCTTACCTGAAAAGTTGAACGGGAACAAGTTTGCAACAGATGAGGCAGGCAACACTCTTTCATATAAACTTCCGAACTGATTTGAACCTATGGGATTTACAGACAAAAAGCCTTCTTTCTGCCTTAGCGTTAATCTGTCAACTTCAATTTTGGAGCGTGTCAGCTCCATCGCAATATCAGTCTGTAACTCCTTTAATTTCTGTTTGCTTTTGGCTTTAAGCTCTATGAACACGGAGCAATGCAATAACGGTTCTTTGTTTTTTCGTAAGTTTGCCATAAGGGTGACAACATCCTGCAAGTTGCCCTGTGCTTCTATTGTTTCATTTACATCGTTACCGCTTGACTTGAGCTTGTTTTTGCGTGTGGCATTCTGTATGATTTTACGCTGTTCCATACTCTCAACAAGTCTGTGATATATGCGGAGAGTAACTCCGTTTCTGTCTGCAAGTTGTGAGAGTATTGCCTGTTCTTCAGTTGACGGCGGATATTCTCTGACTGCCCATACACTGCGGTATGAGTCGCCGACAATGTAATAATCGGTAAAAAACTTAATTGTTGACGGCAGAATCATATCAAAGAAATCCTTTGTGTAGATTTCTTCTGCCTGCTCGGGTGTGAGCACCTTTGTTTTTCTTTTGAATAGTCCCATAATTTTTACCCCCTTTAATTTAGTACCGCCAAAACAAGTATGCGGTCATCCTGATTGTATCCGTAACAGGTTGAAAGCGTTAAAATTTGCTGACCGTAAACAGGTGTGATATCTGTGTCGTATATGGATTTCTCTTTTGCATACGATATTTTCTTTTCATATGATTTTTCAGTTCCTGCTGTTGTGAATCTGTACCAATCATCATCGGATTTTACTTTCATAACAGAAAAGACGGAGTATAAAAATGCCCCGTCTTTCGTTTCAAGCACAACTGTCGGATGCTCTGTAAAGTAAGAATTGTCGGTATAGTTGCAGAGGTCTGCAAACATTGTGCCGTTATTCATATGATGACCGTATATGATTAAATTTGTACTGTCAGCAGAACATCTGCTGTCCAGAAACGGTGTACCGCTATAGCTGTACTCGCCGTAAAAGTTTTTATTCAGATACTTCTGCGGATTGCTTGGTGTGTGCATAACAGGATAATTGATATTTGTTCCTGACATGCTTATCCATCCGAAGCATTCGGAATTCATTGAAATGAGTTCTGATATTGAATGAGGTTCGTAATAGGTTGAGGAATACATAGGCGATTCTTCTTGAACACCATTACCACAATCACTGACTTTTAACAGATTTGGTTTTCTTACTGTTTCTTCAATGGTTGTATCTGTTGTTTCCTCAGTAACAATTTCCGCAAGCTGCCTGAATTCTTCCTTTTCCTTGTTTTCGGCATAGAGCCTTGAAAATATTGAAATCAGACAGGCAATTATAATTACAGAAAATATGCCTATCACAATTCCCATTTGGATTTTCCCTTTATGCTTCTTCATAGGTCTGCTCCTTTTCAAAATACTGCTCGCCGTCATAGTCGGGCATTAAATCGCCGTTCATACTTGCTTCAAAGTAAATTGCAAGAAACCGCTTGATGTCTGCTTTCTTCATTCGGGTTACTTCAAATCCCTGATCGGATATAATCTTCTCAACTCTGTTTGCTTTCTGCAAAACATTTTCTGATTTTGAAGATTTACACCTTGCAATGAACAGAAACTGCCTTGCAGTTGAGGTTTCGGTCTGAATGCTGTCGAGAAAATCCAAATCCTTGTTAAGAATCCTTCTGACCTTTTCATTCTGTTCAGCTTCAATCCTGCTCTTGATATAGCTTTTGTTCGTATCGAAGCACTCGCAGGAATCGGTACAGGTAATTTCAATATCCGGCACAGCAGAAAGCACCATCATCAGGTGCCGCACCTTAATTTCAATATTCGTGTGCGACAGAACAGAAATATTTGTTGGCTGAACCATATAGAAAATGAGTTCTTCTTTGCCGACCTTTAATCCGTTTTTCGTAAAGGTTTTTATGCCCAGCAATTCCTGAACCGATTTGCCTTTTTGCTTTGTTTTCTTTTGCTTGTTTTTCATTTATTTGCCCCTTTCTGCCCAAAAATAAGTCTGTTGAGTTGATATAAAATACTTCACAGCATAGCGGATAAAGTCCAGAATGGTTGTATCTTCAAGTCGTATTGACAAAAAGCCGAAGCAGAGTGTTACTGCAAGCGGTACTATTATCCTCGTCTGTGCAAGTATAAGGATTGATAATAAAAGCGCTATGCTCATTATTGCAAAATCCCGCAAGCTCCACAACCACAGGTTGGCGGTAGCTTTGAGATTCTGTGGATATAGATAAGTTGTCATAATCTTTAAACTCCTTTCATTCATTTAGCCGCCCTCGCAACACTTCTCGTCAGATTAACGGCAGTTGTAGTTGCGTGAACAATGCTCGTCATATTTACCTTAACTGATGAATCAAGTCCGAACTGCTGTGCAATTCTCGGCACTTCGTTTGATGCAAGCATTATTCCAAGTCCCAAAAGCATATTGCCGGGGAAGGTCAGCAAACCGAGGAACAGAAGAGTTGTCTGCATAAATGCCGTCAGGCATAGTGCTGCTATCTGTTTCATCCACTGATTAAAGCCGTCCTGATAACCTCTCGGAACGCTGAACATATACAGCGCACCTACCGACATCTGAATTAGCAGAATCCCTCCACGCTTGATGTTGGCAAAAAAGATTTTTATTACGCAGTAGGCAAAGGCTATCATACATAGCAAATTGAGAAGTCCGAATGTTGTTTGTATTGATACTGAAAAACTACCTTCTAAAACACTTGTGCTTTGTCCTGCTAAATCAATACTTTGCTGTCCCGCCATTATGGATGACAAATCCTTTGAAAATGTGTTTTGCAGGCTGATGCAGAACTTGTACAGCTCCACAGGCACAACGCCGAACAGCGAACAGGCAAAGAAACCTTTTAAGACATTTATTGCTGTTGTTTTGATATTCGCTCTGCCGTTCTGATATTCAACAGCCACATCAAATACGGCGACGACCGTTCCTGCGACGAACAATGCCCAGCCGAAAAGCGTAAATAGGTTTATTGTCGCCTGCACCCATTCAAGGTCAAACACATCTGCTCCCATATTTCCCATCATCGTGAAGAAGTCTGCAACAGCGTTGTAAATCGTTTCATAGAACCACTGAAGCATTGTGTTCCATATAGCGTTTGAGATTTGTTCACCGAGGTAATCAAACACACCGCCTATGGCACTGCCGATTCCACCGATGAAGTCACCTATCCAATCAAAAATATAAATCACCTCGCAAAAGGCTGTTATGATTCAACACAACAGCCTTGTTTTTATTGTTATCAGAGTATCGTCCAGATGTATAGCGGTGCAGTCAACGAAAACACCAGACAGCCGAAAAGTATTGCCGGCGCGGTGAACTCAAATTGTCCGTGCTTGCGGTAATCCATATACGCCGTTGCGAGTTTTACAAAGAAAAGTATAGCAAGAATCATATCTACAGCAGGAAAGACAACATTGTTTACAACATTTTTAATCTGTGTTTGAGCCGATGTCCATGTGCTTTCGATTGCTGATGATACATCTCCTGCGGCAAAGACCGGTACTGCCGAAATTCCAATCATTAACAGTATTACTGATATTCCTGCCAACCACTTCAATAACTTAATTTTTCTTGATTTTATCATTTTTTACCTCCGATTTTCTTAACTCATTCTCCGATATATATCTGACTTTGATGTTCAGCTTTTCGGCAAAGCGAATCTCTGTTTTCATACCCTCGGTTATTTCATCACCGAAAACCCAGACCGCATCACACACCCAAAGCATTGAAAGTCCGGCAAGCATTCCGAGGTTTCTTTCTTCTTCATCGTCATCATTCAAAATCAAGGCGTAAAAATGCGGTATGAACGGAGCCATACCGCATTCTAACGCATATCGGGCATATCGTTTTGCATTTTCAATATTTGCAGATACATTTCCGCCCAAAGGCGAACAGATATACGCCCTGTGCATTATTCATCGTCCTCATCTTTCTTCTTGAATTTAATGATGAGAAATGCAATTAAACTGCCGACAGCAACAGAACCTAAGCCGATATAAAAACCGAGATTTGAATTGTCGCCTGTCTGCGGCTTTTCAGGTTCGGGCTGTGGATAAATTATTACTGTCTGATCCTCATCTTCAATGTCAGCGTGTACGGCAATTTCCGTTTCATCTCGGTAGAGAGTTTCAAACACAACAATTTCTGTATCTTTGGTAATTACAGAGCCGTCAAAAGTGAATGATACTGTTACTTCACCGTCTGCTGTTTCGGGTGTAAATGTAACCTCAGAAGTAACTTCCTTTCCGTCAACAAGGAATGCTTTTCCGGTTGACTTGTCCATAAGCGCACCGCTGATTGTGTATTCTTTTCCTGCTGTGAGGTTTTTGTAGAAAACAACATCGTCAATGGTGATGTCACCGTTAGCTGTAAATTCCTTTTTGCCGTCAATGCTTGCTTTTGTTCCGATTTTCGGGATTTTAACGGTTACGGTTTGACCAACGTCCTCAATATCTGCGTGTGTTGCAAGCTCTTTATCCTCGCTGTAAAGGTTTTCAAAAACGACAATGTCTGTACCTTTCTTGATATATCCTGCATCAAATTTAAAGAAAACAATGACTTCGCCTGATGGTTCTTTGGGTGTGAATGTAGCTTCAGAGGTGATTTTCTTGCCGTCAATCAACAACTCTTTTCCTGTTGCCTTATCCATAAGAACGCCCTTAACCGTATACTCCTTGCCGGGTACAAGGTGCTTGTACTCTACAACATCTTCAAGTGTAAACACTTCTGTTGCGCCGACTTCCTTTTTGCCGTCAATGGTTGCAGTTGTTCCGAGTTCAGGTATTTTATCGTTCTCGACTGTTATTTCAATAATTTCATCATTCTCGGAAATTGTTACCTGATAGTTTTCTTCATTCGGCAGATAACCCTCGGCAGGCTTTAATTCACGGACAATATATTCGCCGTAAGGCACATTTTCAAAAGTGAAGATTCCTTCCTTATTTGATTCAGATGTTAAAATTGCAGTTTCTTCTGTAAACTCTGTTTCATCAGTACTAAATAAGCCAAATAATGCACCTGCGATCTTTTCACCTGTTTCACGGTTAATCTTTAAGCCTTTGATTGTGCTGTAAATAATGTCGTTGATGATTGGTTCATCGTCATTAATTGATATATGAACAGTCGCTGTATTCTGTCCTGCGTATTCAAACACAACAGGGTATTTTTTATCGGAAAGAATATAGTGATTGTCAGTGCTGATTTCCTTAACATAGTAACTGCCGATTGGAATATCAGTTGTAAACTGTGCTTTGCCTTTTTCATCACAATTGATAATTTCAAGAAGCCCGTCCTTTGGAATAACAGTTCCGTTTGCGGCTTTCAAATCTTCATTAGCGTAAAGTCCGTATGAAACATTGAGGATTTCATCATTACTGCCGATGTTGAATTTCTCGTTCTGTTCAAGAATTTTGGTAAGGTCGATTTGAACCTTTTGCCTGTCGTTTGTAAAAGAGGTTGAGGTGTTGGTCAACTTTTCGTTCTGTCCTGAGTAGGTAAGTTCAACCGTATGAGGTTCGGGATTGATAACTGTTCCATACGGAGCAACGGTTTCAACAACACGATATTTGCCGAGGTAAAGCTGTTTGCTTGTTGCTGTGCCTTTCGTGTTTGTTTTCAGAGTTGCGACAAGCTCGTCTTTCTTTACTCTTACCGTACCGTCAGGTGTTGTAATATCCTCATCAGCATAGATTTCGAACACTGCACCAGCCAAACCGTTTACAGAATATTCAGGTTGATAGATAGTCGGAAGTGCAACATCATTTCCGTTTACATCAGTATATCCGTCGCCGATTGCAGTTACATTTGAGAAAATCTCGCCTGTTTTTTCTACGGTTATTGTACCTTTCTGCGGAGTATTTTTCTTCTCGGTTTTTACGATTGTAACGCCGTTTTCTTCACTTGTGTTTTCTGCTGTAATGTCAAAATATACAGGTGTGCTGTCAATGATATATCCGTAAGGTGCCTGCACCTCAACGACTGAATAGCCTTTGCCGTATGACAGAGTTTCGGGTGTGATGAGAAAACCATCGATGTTCGTGTAGAAGGTGTCAATCTCTGTAACAGTCGGATAGGTGTATTTCATCGTTACCTTGTTTCCATCGGAATCGTAAATCTGAAAGCCTGCGCCTGCATACGGAATCTGTTTGCCTGTTTCAGCATCAACCTTTACTATCTTTACATAGCTTTCAAGTGAAGCGTTGTTGATGAGGTATTTATGTGTTTTGCCGTCCTCATTTACAAACACATCAAAATCAGCAATGAACTCTGTGCCGTTCCAACCCTTGGTCTGATGAACTGTGTATGTTCCGTAGGGCAAATACTTTGTTTCTGCAAAACCGTATTCATCACATACAAGAGTATCTCTTTCAGTTTCCTTTGCCTTGCTGTAATTTCCTGCCGATTTTAAATACACCTGAAATTCTGCACCTTTTTCGGGAGTTTCAATTTTTGTACTGCCGTCATCGGTGTGCTTGATTATAGAGATTTTTCCTTTTAAAATATCCTCGGTTACGCCCATTGAAATGCTGTTGTTTTCTAGCGTATATTTTTTCGCCTCTGCACCGATATGATATTCGGTTTCGTCAAGCAGATAACCCTCGCTCGGCTCAATTTCTTTCAGAGTCCAGTTATCTCCGCATACATAATAGGAGGTTGTAAAACTGCCGTTTTTATCGGTGGTGTATTTATCAACCAACTTGCCGTTATTGTAGATACCGTAAACTGCTCCTGCGAGTGTTGCATCACCCTGTGCAGACTTTGTTTCAGCATCTGTTTTTGTAACAGTAAGATTCCACTTTTTAAGAACATTTTTAAAGGTCACCGTTGCAGCCTTTCCGCTTTCAATATTAACTGTCTTCGATTTTTGCTCTGCATATTTATTCGGGGTGTTTTCTGTAACAGTATATTTACCGGGAACAAGGTCGGTTAATTTAAATTCGCCCTTTGAGTTTGTCTTAACGGTCTTACTGTAACCATCGCCTTTGACGGTAAACTCAATATTTGCAACATTGCCGTCCTCGGAGGTTTTAACAAGCTTGAGATTACCTGAACTTGTCTTGACCTTGAAATATGCTCTTATCGGGTCAGCGTCATTTTCAACGCCTGTGATTACATCCTGTAAAATTGCATCACCATATGGAATAAGGGTTGTATTTCCTACGCTCGGCATTGATTTTGCAGAGTTGAATGTTACTGCATCGTTCACGGGATTAGAGGAGGTGAGTGTCAGCTTGTTGCCTGATACAGATGCACTCACACCGCCTGTTTTCTCGAAACTGAAATCTGAAAGTATGTTGTTGCTGTCGGTAAGAGTTAATGTGTACTTTCCATCCGAGTATTTCATTTCATAGGTTTCAGCCTTTGAAGCGATTGCACTTGCAAAGCTCGGAACAATTGAATAATTTGAAAGACTTTTTGAGATTGCATTGTAAACCGACTTAACTCCGGGGTTTGCACCGCCTGCACAGATGCCGTCAATGAACTTTGTATTTGTGCATTTATAGCCTTCGCTTGTTGAACGGCAACCTGAAACAAACTCCCATACAATCAGCTGTGTTGCTACCCATTTCTGATCCTCTGTTCCGCTTAAGCTTTTTCCTGAACCGGGTTTGCCGTAAAGCAGAGCAAGGTTAATTGCTTTCTGCTTTGCAGAGCCTAAATTCTTCCAAACGGTTGAACCGTCCTCTGTCAGCGTATTGCCTGAGTAGAGCGTGTGACCGGGTTCAATGCAGTAGGCTTCTTTGCCGTCTGCAAAAATCTTACACAGTTCTTCGCCCACTGTACCTACAGTATAACCGTCACTGACTGTTGTCTGCTGAAATTTAATTATGTTGCCTGTGCTGTCATAACAGTAATCAAAGGTGATGGTCACCTTATCACCGCTTGCCGCACTTACGGGGAGTGCAAACATTGTTCCGAATATTACTGTCACCGCAAGTAAAAGTGCCGTTATTCTTGTGAATTTTTTGTTTTTGATTAAGTTCGTCATATTAAAAATCCTTTCATAAAAAATATGGGGCAAGATTTTACCCTTGCCCCGATTGATGTCTTATTCTGTTTTAAATACAATCATAATTTCATCGCCTGCCCTTCATCGAAATCTTCATCTATATCATCAGACTGCTCACTACCGTCTGTGATATTTACATACTCGCCGATAATGTTCAGTGCTTCGCAGTAGTTTTCTGCACCCCTGATTCGAGCGCACATCATTTCTGCCTCGTCAGTCATACCGTTTTGCTTGAGTGCGTGGCTTGCAATGCCCATAAGATTGAATATGTTGGAATCACAGCCTATTAATGCACAGTCGGGTTTGAACTTTTCTGCTTTGTTTTGCTCAGGTTCAAAACCGCCGAGCCTGTTATCCACATAGTCGGACAGCCACATTCCTGCAAAGGCTGTATATGACTGCAACCGCCACATTGCAAGCTTGCCGATATCAAGGTGGACATCTTCAAATGGATAGAGAACACAGGTAACGCCGTCACTCTTGAACACCGAAACATTCTCAAACTTTGTGTCGTCAAGAAGTATTCCCTTGTCCGTGAGCATTTTATTAATGCCGTCCACCCATTCCTGCGTTTCACCGCCGCATCCCTGCAAGATGAGCCCTTCCTTGCCGTTCATACGGCAGAGGTCTGTTAGAGTTATTTGGTTTATTTTCATTAAGATCAATCCTTTCATAAAAACACCCGAACTTTGACATTCGGGTGTTTCGGTTTCATAGCCTTATTTAGCAATAGACTACATATATTTTGTTATTGTCTGCAATTACATTGAATGATAAGTCGCTTGGAGTAATGCCGTCACTTTTGTAGTAGTAGGCTACATACTCAACATCACCGTAGCAATCTGCCGTCAGGCTTTGCGTATCATCATAATATGATGCGTTTGTCGGGGAGAACCAGCTTGCGTTGCCTGTATTAAGTGAGGAATCGTATTTCATTCCAAGCTGCTGACCGTAGGCTATGCAGACACTCACCGCATACTGAACATCAACCGTTTTTGCTTTGGTAGGCGGTTGCGTAGGTTTTTGCGTTGGCTGTTCTGTAGGCTTCTGCACAGTCCTAACCGTAGGTTTCTGCGTTGGCGGTTGTTTTGGCTTTTCAACAGGCTTTCGAGAGGGAGTTTCGGTTTCCTTTTTATCAGTTGATTCTGATTTTTGCTGATTGCTATTCACTGCATTCCTGCTGTTGTTCTGAACCTCTGTTTGTGTTTTCTGAATCTGATCCGTTGCCGAAACAACCGCCGAATTTTGCCCACTGTCGGCTTTTTCTTTGGTTTGGGTATTCTTTCCCGAAGGCTCTGTTTCTTTTGAAACTGTGGCTTTTTCGGGGGTTGTTATTTCAGTTGTTTTTTCTGTTGTTGCCGTTGCAGAAGATTCTGTAGATACAGAAACACCCACGGAAGTTGAAGCCGTGGGTGATAAAGAATTGTTATTCACTTTTTCTTCTGCCGTACAAGCTGTGAATGTTCCTGCTGCTAAAATCAATGTCAGAATTATTGTGATTTTCTTTTTCATACTATCGCCGTCCTTTCAGCAACAAGTATATCCAAAGAATTTCAAATGTCCAGAGATTTTTTGAATGACAAACCAGAAGTTACGATATAATAATATTTATTCGCATGTTCTTAACTTTTCTAATATATCTGACACTTCTACTTCATTACCATTTGGAAGTTCTACCATATCATTTTCTGTTCGATTTGAAATATCAACTTTTACAACTTCGTGGTAATCTCCGTCAAACCCTGCTTGAAAATCGGCTTCTGCAATATCTTTCTCCGTTGGGTCATCATTATCCCATTCATCTAATACCTCTTCTCTTGCAATATACATTTGCTCGTCAGCATAATCCTCTGCTGTTTCTTCATCCGTTGATGCGTATTCAACTTCACCTTCGCAAATAACAACATACACAATATCGTATTTCATCTCTTTACCTCCTAGATTTATATTTTTTGACAAACTTACAAATTCCAGTTTATCATACAGATATTATACATTACTCAAAAGCAACGGTCAACTAATTTTCTGCTTTTCTGCCCACAGCAGAGAAAGGTGAATAAGTGCATCTCTCTGTTCTTTCTCTGACAGGCTGTCGAGGAAATCTTCAAGGGTGTAATTTTCCTCGAATTCTTCTGCAAGTTCGTTACAGTTGTCGCAGATTTTTTCTTGCCTGATAAGTACCGAGCCGTCATCCTGCTGGGTAAATGATAAAACATCGTTGTATCTGAATCCGATTCGCTGGCGGATTTCAAAGGGGATTGTAATTCTTCCTTTTTTACCGAGGACTCTGTATATTTTAAACATTACTCGTCCTCGCTTTCTGCAAGTTCTGCTCTGCACTCATCGCAGATACAGTCGCAACAACATTCTTCGCAATCATCATCGCACCTCTCAATCAGAATTGCTCCGTCCATAGCTGAAATCTGCACAGCACAGTCGGATGTGATTCCTGATACAATAAGTGCGTCAAGCGGTATGCTTACATAAATTTTATTTTCCATTGTTAATAATACACTCCTTCAAAATTTGTTCTAAATCAATTTGTTGTTCGGTGGTTAAGTCAAGCAGGCTCAATTGCAACGGCTTGTTTCTCTGCCTTTCATACATATCGTAGTTGCTGATTAGCAGTTCTGGGAATTGTTCGCCTGCATTGATTCGCTGTTTCATATTGTGTAACCTTGTGAAATCAAAGAATGAGTAACCGTCATATAAATTGCGGATTTCTTCACAATCGTTGTATGAAACAAGCCATTTGCCTTTTGAATTTGCAAGCGTGTTTTTCAGCCTCAGATGGTCATCCCAAGTGAAACCGCACTGATAAACATACTCACTTGAAAAATAAGGCGGATCGCAGTAGAAAAAGGCATTATCTCGGTCATAATGCTTGATTAATACCTCGAAATCCTGATTTTCAATCACAGTATTTTCAAACCGTTTTCCGACTTGCTCTATCAGTTGAAAAAGGCTCATTACTGAAAAAGGCTGACAGGCAAATGATTTTCCGCCACTTGAATAACTGTATCGTAAGAGTTTAAGAAACATTACGGCTCTGCGCAAATCGTAGTCCTGTTTCATTCTGACATATAGCTCTATGATTTCTTCTGCTTTCAAGTCAGGCAGTATAATCTTCGTCAGTTCCAATTCTTCATCAAGGTACTTATCGTCAAACTTTTCCTGTCTAAAGAAATCCCTGATTGCATTGAAATCATCCCTTGAATTAAGCGGATAAAATCCGAGCTCCTTTATGAACGCCATAGGTCTGTCACGCATACAGCGAAAAAGGTTTACAAGATTATGGTTATAATCGTTGTACACCTCGAACTTATCAGGCTTTTTCTTGCCTAAAAGTACGGCTCCTGAACCTCCGAAGGGTTCAATATACCTTTCGTAATTCAGAGGAAACAGAGCGTACAAAATATGAAGGATGGAAGTTTTATTTCCCATCCAACTTACAGGGGTTTTGATATTCTCACCTCCTTTTCAGAATATCAATCGCCCCTGAAACGACAAAAGCCGTTGATTAAATTAAAAAAATCTAATCAACGGCTTATATATGAAAACCAATATCAGTCGTTTGGAACGATTGATATTAGTTGTAGTTATTTAATTTTTATCGTTTACTTTTTTAATAATCTGACCAATTTCAGAGATTACATTTACTGTCACAGCATTTCCAGACATCTTGTATAGCCTGCTGTCGGATAGTCCTGTTGCTTTTGCCTTGTCGAACTGCTCGTCCGTGAAGCCCTGTAATCTCCAGCACTCCCTCGGAGTAAGCTTTCTTATTCTGCCGATGTGAACTTCGCCGTTCGGCTCAATAAAGGCTACTGCAAACTTTTCATTGTCATCGAGAACATCTGAATTTTCTACAAAAACTCCCGAATGTTCAGCCTTGCGGTTACTGATTCCCGAGTCGTGCCTTGCAGTTATGCACCTTGCAATTTCTGTCAGCTTTGGATCGGGGTTCAGGTCTATGAAATAATACGCCTGCGTTGCGGAAGTAGTCAGAGTATGCGCTACCTGACTTCCGACTCTACCACGCCTTGAATTTTGTCCCGAAAAGGCTGTGTCAATGCTGTCACCGGGATATGCGATCTGATAGCCGTCTTTGGTTTTAGATTTTATCGGCAATCCAAAATTTTCAGTATCTTCAATGAGATAAAGTCTCGAATGACCGCCAAAACCGCCCGAACCGCTTGTAAGAGTA
Source organism: Clostridiales bacterium (assembly GCA_019415925.1). Classification (GTDB taxonomy): domain Bacteria; phylum Bacillota; class Clostridia; order Oscillospirales; family Acutalibacteraceae; genus Ruminococcoides. Next base: position 294 of record DXYG01000057.1, on the reverse strand, counting down.
CAGCTGAGTCCTTTTGATGAGTAGATTCGTTCACCTTGCGTTGGCTTTTCTTTGTATAAGAGCTTTTCCGCTTGTTTGCGTGAAAGATAGTACTTCTCCGGCACATTTTTCTCGATTATATCCGATAATGAACACTCGATTTCGTGACTGGGGAACTCCGAAATTTTTGCTGTTAAGTACCTGCCAGCACACATCATACCCCAAGTCATCCAATGTACGGAGGATTGTTTCAAATGTTTTGCCTGAGTCATGGTTAAGCAGACCGGGAACATTTTCGAGGTAGAGATACTTAGG
>DXYG01000056.1 GCA_019415925.1 Clostridiales bacterium | reverse complement strand
AATTTGCTGTGAAACAAAATATTTTTGCTCTATTTTTGTAAAATTATATAAAAATTTTATCAATAAAATTTTTTTACATATTATTAATTGACTTTTTACTTATATTAGAATATAATTTTTAGTGGTCTTTTTACGGAGAATCAAAAAGCATCTGATTCACCTCAGATCATAGTTATGTCTTTACAAAGAAGTAATTTGTAGGGGCGGACTGTGTTCGCCTGCAAACAATCTGTACTTGCAGACGCAGCGCATCCGCCCCTTTCTCATTTTTGTTATTTTTCGGAACAGGGGTGCATAAATGGAGCAGACAGCAAAAAACACTATCGTTTCATTAAAAGATATTTTTGTGAGGTTTGACGGCGAGGTTATTCTCAACCATATTAACCTTGATATTCACGAAAAAGAATTCGTAACTATTTTAGGTCCCAGCGGTTGCGGAAAAACTACTACTCTGCGTATTATCGGAGGTTTTGTTGAGCCCGAAAGCGGCGACGTCATCTTTGACGGAAAGCGCATAAACGGCACTCCTCCGAACAAAAGAAATGTCAATACCGTTTTTCAGAAATATTCGCTGTTTCCGCATCTTAACGTCTTTGACAATGTTGCTTTCGGCTTAAAGCTAAAGAAAATGCCAAAAGACGAAATCAAGAAAAAGGTTACGAAAATGCTTGCTACCGTTGACCTCAAGGGTTACGAAAAGCGCAGTATTTCAAAGCTTTCAGGCGGACAGCAGCAGCGTGTTGCGATTGCAAGAGCACTGGTCTGCGATCCGGATATTATTCTGCTTGATGAGCCTTTGGGTGCACTTGACCTGAAGCTGAGAAAATGTATGCAGCTTGAGCTTAAGGAAATTCAGCAGAAAACCGAAAAAACCTTTATATATGTAACGCACGACCAGGAAGAAGCTCTTACAATGAGCGACAGGGTTGTTGTTATGAACAACGGCGTGATTGAGCAAATCGGCACTCCCGAGGACATATACAACGAGCCTGTTAACGCTTTCGTTGCAGACTTTATCGGCGAAGCTAATATTTTAAACGGCACTATGATTGACGACTGCCGTATTAAAATTCTCGGCAGAGAGCTTGAATGTGTTGACAAGGGATTCGGCAAGAACACTCCTGTTGACGTTGTTATCCGCCCTGAGGATATTGAAATTACTTCTCCCGAAAACGGCCAGCTTGTCGGAACTGTTGAAAAGCTGACATTCAAGGGAGTTCACTACGAAATAAGCGTAAGGTGCGGAAAGTGCGAAATACTCATTCACTCCACCAAATCAGCCGAAATCGGCAGTGAAATCGGAATGAGAGTGATCCCGTTCAACATTCAGATTATGAACAAGCTCCTTCCGTTCTATGACAATATAATAGAAACCGAGGTTACATATTCAAGCGAGGAAGAAAATTACTTTGAATTTGAACTTGAAGGTGAAACCGTAAAGGTTGAAAACAATTATTTTCCGGAGGGTTCAAGCGTTAAAATCACGCTTCCTCCCGAGGCTCTTTCGCTTGCAGGCGACGGAATCGGTCACTTGAAGGACGTTTATATTGAATCGGTTGTCTACAAGGGTGAGCACAACGAAATTATCCTTGAATCAGACGAGAGAAAGTGGCTTATGCTAAGTGACACCGACGAGCAGGTTGCAACGTATGTTCCGCTTGCGTTTGATTTTTCAAAGGCTCAGTTTGAAGTTATTGATAAAGTTAAGGAGGGCTGATTATGAAATCAAGAAAGCCCTCTATCCCCTACATCATATGGATGGTAATCTTCACGATGATTCCGATTATAATGATTGGATGCACCGCATTTACCGACAAGAACGGCAACTTTTCGCTAGAGCCGTTCGCAAATGCATTTTTCTATACGGGCGTTTTTATGAAATCCCTCTGGATTGCGCTTATTTCAACTGCAATCTGCCTTGTGCTTGCATATCCTCTTGCGTATATCATCACAAAAATGAGGCAATCAACGCAGAACACCGTAATTATGCTTATGATGATTCCGATGTGGATGAACTTTCTTCTGAGAATTTACGCTTGGGTTACACTGCTTCAGGATAACGGACCGATTGATATGGCTCTTTCAATGCTGGGTATTCACGCAACGTATATCGGAAACACCGGTGCAGTTGTGCTGGGTATGGTTTATGAATATCTGCCGTTTATGGTACTCCCGATTTATACGGTTATGAGCAAGATTGACGGCGGTCTTATTGAGGCGGCTCAGGATTTAGGTTCAAACAGCTTTGCCGTTTTCAGAAAGGTTATTTTTCCGCTGAGTATTCCCGGAGTTATTTCGGGCATTACAATGGTGTTTGTGCCAAGTGCCAGCACCTTCCTTGTTTCGCAGTATTTAGGCGGAACCGACGACATTATGATAGGAGATATAATTGACAAAATCTTCTGGACCGACCAGAACACAGGCTCGGCTATTTCGCTTATTCTTATGGTGTTTATCTTCGTGTTCCTCATTATTATGAATCTGTTTGGTGATGAGGAGGCGATTGCGTGAAAACAGCAAAGAAAAAAGGCGGCATACTTTCAAAAATCTATATCGCTCTTATTATGATTTTTCTTTATGCACCTATTGCCGTACTGATTTTTTACTCCTTTAACAAGGGTAAATCTACCGTATGGCAGGGATTTTCACTTAAATGGTATGAACAGCTTTTTAAAGACGATAATATTATGAACGCTCTCGGCAATACATTAATAATTGCCGTGCTCGCTTCGTTTTTTGCCACGATTCTCGGAACAGCCGCAGCAATCGGAATTAATAACTTCAAAGGCAAAAAGCGTGTGCTGATTCAGAATGCGTCAAACATTCCGATTATCAGCCCCGACATTGTAATGGGCGTTTCGCTTATGCTCTTGTTTACGTTCCTCGGCGTTATGTTCAACTTTGAAATGGGCTTTGTGACGGTGCTGATTTCGCATATCTGCTTCTGCGTACCATTTGTTGTGCTCAATGTTATGCCGAGAATAAGGAGAATGGACAGCAGTATTTACGACGCCGCACTCGACCTCGGGTGCAATCAGTGGCAGGCATTCTACAAGGTTGTTATTCACGAGCTTATGCCCGGTATTTTCTCGGGACTGCTTATGAGCTTTACATATTCGCTTGACGACTTTATCATCACCTACTTTACGAGGGGTGCAAAGTTCCAGAACCTGTCGATTGAGATTTACTCAATGACGCACAGGAGAATTTCACCGAAAATCAACGCTCTTTCAGCTTTGCTGTTTCTTGCGGTGCTTATTATAATGATTATCATTAATCTGCGTGACAGGCACGAGGAAAAAGTAAAAGCACAAAAGACGTGATTAATAAAAAATTTTTAAGGGAGATTGAGAAATGAAAAGAACAATCAGTATTATCCTTGCTGTTTTGATGACAGCATCGTTTGCAGCCTGTTTTTCGGGTTGCGGCAACAGCAGTAGTGCAGGTGAAGTAAACGTCTACAACTGGGGCGAGTATATCTCGAACGGTGAGGACGACCTTATGGACGTTATCGACGAATTTGAGAGCGAAACCGGTATCAAGGTAAACTACACCACTTACGAAACGAACGAAGAGCTTTACAATATGCTGAAAAACAGCAACGTAAGCTACGATGTTATTATTCCGTCGGACTATATGATAAGTAAGCTCATCGAAGAGGATATGCTGCTTGAACTTAATTTTGACAACATTCCGAATTATGAATATATTATGGACCGCTTTAAGAAGCTTGACTGCGACCCCGAGGGTAAATACACAGTCTGCTACAGCTGGGGCGTTACCGCAATGATTTATGACAAGACAAAGGTAAGCAAAAAGCCTACTTCGTGGGACGCACTCTGGGACGAAAGCCTTAAAGGTCAGATTCTTATGTTCAACAACAGCCGTGACGCAATGGCAATTGCAATGCAGCTTTGCGGAATTAACCCTGCTAACTGCACAAAGGAAGATATTGACAAGGCGGCTGAAAAGCTTGCCGAGCAGAAGCCGTTACTTAAAAAGTACGTTATGGATCAGGTATTTACCGAAATGGAAAAGAGTCAGGCGGCAATTGCACCTTATTACGCAGGCGACGTTATGACTATGATGGATGCAAACGAGGATCTTGACTATGCAATGCCCGAGGACGGCGCAAACCTTTTCTATGACGCAATGTGTATTCCGAAATGCAGTAAAAACAAGGAAAATGCAGAGAAGTTCATCAACTTTATACAGAAGCCCGAGGTTGCGGCTGAAAACTGCAAATATCTGAATTACGCAACACCGAATCAGGAAGCATATGACGAGTACCTTGACGAGGATATGAAGAAGAGCGAGCTTATCTTCCCGAGTGATGAATATCTTGACAAATGCTATGTATTCACAAATGTTCCCGACGACGTATACGCATATATGCAGGAACAGTTCGTAAAAATTCAGGCAGAATAAAAAGTCGAGTGCCTCGACACGCAATTCGAGCAGACAGATTGATATTGTCAAGTTATCTTTGCCCGACCGTTTCGAAGCAGTTTCTTATAAAGTAAAGAATATGCAGGAACAGCGAAAAACTGTTCCTGCTTTTTTATTTTAATAATTAGTAGAATAAATCCGACGGCAAAAGGAGCGTGTACGGTGCTGTACATACTGCAAGCATAATTGACGAAAATAATTTCTGTTTTTTTGTAAGGTCTGTTTTTCTGAAAGAAATAAAATAATTGAAAAGAAAAATACAAATTGCTGCAACTAATATTCCGCTTGCAACGAAAGCAACAGCCCAGAAGCTTGAAGTATCAGAATGATTAAAAGCCAGATTTGCACCCGTCAAATATTTGCGGATAATATTATCTCCTTCGTGATAATCGTAAGCTCCTGCAAAATACCCGACAAGACTGACAAAAATTAAATATATAACACCGATATAATCGGATGCAAATCCGAGCGACCAGACTTTTGGTATGGTTTTTTTATACAATTGACCATCTATTTTCCTGAATATTATCAGGGAAATTATAAGCACAATTACAGAATCAATTATAAAGTTACCAACAAGAGAAATAAGCAAATGAAGCGGTGAAAGCATTATAAGCATAAACGGCGGCAAAATCATATTGTAAAGCCTTACTTCACCTTTTCTTCCGCATAGTTTTTCCTGCTTGTTTTCGTTAGATAAATTTGATTTCACAAAAAACACCTCGTTTCATATAATGTTTATATTGTATTATTATAATAACCCAATTAATATAAGATGTCAATAATTATAAACAAAATTTTACAAAAAAAGAACAGCACAAAACGCTGTCCTTTTCAGTATTGATAGAATATTTAATTTATTTCATCATAATTATCAAGAAAGCTATGCTCAACTCCGTTTGACTTATACCCCACCATTGTGTCAAGGCAGACAGAGTGAATGCTGTTGAAAATGCTCTTTTCAATATTCGGATTTGTCTTTTTAAGCTCCTTTATAAGCTGTTTTATCTCCTGTCGCTTTGAGTCGCCTGTTCCGTTTTCGCAATTTTCGGTAAATCGGCAGGCACACTGAATAAACTCCAGTCCGTTGTACTTCTGCCATGCGATTATTGCGTCCTCGTGAATACAGTACATAGGTCGGATAAGCTCCATTCCCTCAAAGTTTGTGCTGTGGAGCTTTGGCGGCATTGACTGGATTTGTGAGCCGTAGAACATTCCGAGCAGAGTGGTTTCGATTACGTCGTTGAAATGATGACCGAGCGCAATTTTATTGCACCCCAAATCCTGCGCCTTTTTGTAGAGATGTCCCCTCCTCATTCTTGCGCATAGATAGCAGGGTGATTTTTCCGTTTTGTCGGCTACGGTGAAAATATCAGTTTCAAAAACCGTAATCGGAATATGCAGAAGTCTTGCGTTGTCCTCAATCTTTTTACGGTTTTCCGCATTGTAACCGGGGTCCATTACAAGATACACAAGCTCAAACGGCACTTCGCTGTACTTATGAAGCTCCTGCAAAAGCTTAGCCATAAGCATAGAGTCCTTGCCGCCCGATATGCAGACGGCGATTTTATCGCCTGCGTTCACGAGTTTATAATTCTTTAACGCAATTAAAAACGGATTCCATATTCTTTTTCTGTAGGTTTTGATTATACTGCGCTCGACAAGCTCGTGTTTTTCAAGTTCTCTGCCCATATTCTGCTCCCTGAAAACTGTTTATTCGTGAGAATTATAGCATAACTTGATAAATAATACAACAACCGCTCCGTTTTTAATTCGTAGCGGCTGTTGCATATTTAAATAATGTTTATTTACGTATGAACAAAATACCGAGCGTGTTCGGTCCGCAGTGAGTTGTTACCGTACAACCGGCAGTAGTTTCAAGGATTTCTTTAAAATCGGGGCAGATTTCAAGTATCTTCTGCCTAACCGCTTCAACGTCCTCTTCACTGCACTTTGTATGCGTAATGAAAATTCGGCTCTTATCTATGTCATCTCTGCCTTTTAAACGCTCCTCAACATAGTTAAGCATAACTCTGCTGATGTTTCCACGATACTTTTTACCGGGGTTCATTTTGCCGTCCTTTACTTCAATGCAAGGCTTTAGTTTCAAGAGATTTGCACCGAAAGCCGCAAGTGCAGAACAGCGTCCGCCTTTGTAGAGATAATCAATGCTGTCAACGACAAAGCTTGCTTCAATCTTTGAGGTGAGTGCAGTACATTCCTCGTAGATTTCCTTTGCAGATTTGCCGTTCTGAGCCATCTCTGCACCGTGCAGAACTGCCAGACCCTGTCCTGTTGAGAGGTTTCGTGAGTCTACAACGTACACTCCGCCGACCTCCTCAGCCGCCATACAAGCGTTATGATGTGTACTTGAAAAATCACTGCTTATATCGAAGTGGACAATCTCATATCCCTGCTCACGCCAGTATTTAAAAGTATCAAGATAATCTCCGAGATTTGCGGCGCTTGTTGAGGGAAGCCTGCCGTTCTTATCAACGTATTCGTAAATATCCTCGGGAGTTACCTCAAGTCCGTCACGCATAGTTTTGTCATTCATAACAACGTACAGAGGTACAATGCTGATGTCGTACTTTTCGAGTAATTCCTTTGAAAGGTCGCAAGTGCTGTCAGAAATAATCTTAACTTTCATCATTATTCTCCAAACTTTTTAATTTTTGTTTTATTTTATATTCATTTTAACATATAATAAAGTATTATTCAATAGCAAGTGCAAAAATAAAACAGTCGGATTTTACCCCGACTGTTTAATGGTTTGTATGTCGAAAACAGAATTAAACTTCTGCGATTACCTCTACCTCAACAAGAACGTCCTTGGGAAGCTGTTTTACTGCAACGCATGAACGAGCAGGCTTTTCGGTGAAATACTTGCCGTAAACTGCGTTAAAAGCCGCAAAGTCCTCCATATTTTTGAGGAAGCATACTGTCTTTACAGCCTTTTCAAGCGAACTGCCTGCTGCTTCAAGAACATTTTTGAGGTTTGTGCAAACCTGTTCGGTCTGCTCCTCAATTGTTACAGCCTCAACGTTGCCGCTTGCAGGGTTAATGGCAATCTGACCTGAGGTGAAAACAAGTCCGTTTACCTTTACAGCCTGTGAATAAGGGCCGATTGCATCGGGTGCATTTTTAGTATAAATCTTTTCCATTTTAATTACCTCCGTATTTTATACAAGCTTAAAGCCTGCGTCTGTGAGTGCTTTTGTGATTTCTCTTACGTGCTCGTAATTCTTTGTTTCAAGCACGATTCTGAGATAACAGCCGTTGACGTCTGAACCCTCGCTTGCTCTTTCGTGGTGAATTGAAATTACGTTTGCTCCGAGGTCAGCAATAATCTTTGCAACAGCAAGAAGCTGCCCGGGCTTATCCTGAAGCTCAACGCAAACGGTCTGCTGTCTGCCTGTCATAAGAAGTCCTCTCTTGATTACCCTTGAAAGGATTGTAACGTCAATGTTACCGCCTGAAACAATGCAGACAACCTTTTTGCCCTTTACGGGGAGCTTGTTGAACATAACGGCAGCAAGCGGAGCCGCACCTGCGCCCTCTGCAATCATCTTCTGTGTTTCAATCAGCTTTAAAATTGCCGATGAGATTTCGTCGTCGCTTACAGTTACGATATCGTCAACGTACTTCTTTATGTATTCAAACGTGTGCTCACCCGGCTCTTTAACCTGAATACCGTCTGCAACTGTGGAAACTGAGTCGAGCGTAACAATCTTACCTTGTTTGATTGACTCATACATTGAGGGAGCACCCTCTGCCTGAACACCGTAAACCTTGATGTTTGGGTTAAGGCTCTTTATTGCACACGCAACACCAGAAAGAAGTCCGCCGCCGCCGATTGAGGCAACAACAGCGTCAACATCGGGCATTTCATTGAGAATTTCGATACCGATTGTGCCCTGTCCTGCAATTACGTTTTCATCGTCAAAAGGATGAATAAAGGTGTAGTTCTTCTCGTCACGAAGTCTTAAAGCCTCGTTGTAGGCGTCATCATAAACGCCTGGAACCATACAAACGTCTGCTCCGTAACCCTTTGTAGCCTCGACCTTTGAAATAGGAGCACCGTCGGGCAGGCAGATAAGCGACTTGATTCCGTACTTTGTAGCGGCAAGCGCAACGCCTTGTGCGTGATTACCTGCCGAGCAGGCAATTACGCCTCTCTTTTTTTCCTCGTCGGAAAGCTGTGATATTTTGTAGCCTGAGCCTCTTACCTTGAACGAACCCGTAATCTGTAAATTTTCGGGCTTGAGGTAAATATCGCACTCATCGGTAATAGACTGCGCTTTTACAAGGTGAGTTGGTCTGATTACGTCTTTGAGAACATATGAAGCATGATATATCTTGTCGAGTGTAAGCATAATATTCTTCCTTTTCCATTAATATACACTTTTATAATTTTAGAACATTATCACGATAAAATCAAGGATTTTTTTAAATTAGTAAAGAATTTATAGTTTTTATTTGCAGGATTAAATAATTTTAATTGCAAAAAGCAGATATTTACAAACGGTAATTGATTTTGAATATAAAATATGATATGATTTGTGTATATTTGAACTTGTAGGGAGTGCTTGAAATGCAGCTAAAGGAATCAGGTGAAATGTACCTTGAAACCATTTATATACTCAACAAGAAAACGGGATTTGTACGCTCAATTGACGTATGCGAGCATATGGGCTATTCAAAGCCAAGTGTAAGCCGAGCAGTAGGACTTTTAAAAGAGGGCGGTTATCTGACGGTTTCAAAGGACGGTGCGCTTAATCTTACGGAGCTTGGTCAGGAAATTGCACAAAAAACCTACGAACGCCACACCGTACTTTCCGCACTGTTTGAGAAGCTCGGCGTCAGCAGTGAAACTGCGGCTGCCGACGCCTGCAAAATTGAACACGTTATCAGCGACGAAACTTTTTCGGCACTGAAAAAGCATCTTGAGCATAACATCTGACGCTGACTGTCGAATTTAATTTTCATATGAATGGAATGAAATAAATGAAGATTTATCTTGCAGGACCGTTTTTTAATGATGAAGAGATTAAAAATATCGAAAAAGCAGAAAAAATACTTTTTTCACGTGGCTTTGACGTTTTCAGTCCCAGACTCAACGAAGTGAGAAATGAAGAAAACACGCAAAACAAGCTATGGTCAAAAGAAACGTTTATGAACGACAAACGCTTTATTGACTGGGCAGACGTTGTTGTTATGCTCTACTACGGCGGCTACAGCGACAGCGGAACGGCTTGGGAATGCGGCTACGCATATGGCACAAACACGCCCGTTGTTGTAGTTCACCTCGGCGAGGATTCGAACCTGATGGTGCACGAGGGCTGTCACAGCAACATTACGCTTAATGAGCTTGAAAGCTACGATTTTACAATGCTTCCGCCAAAACCGTATACAGGAAAAATGTTTTAGCTTATAGAAAATTTATCCGATTGATTTACTTAACGGAATCAATCGGAATTTTGTTTATTAAAAAAATTACAGTAATAACTGTTCAACATTTCTCTAGCCCACTTAACCTGATAAAAACTTAATTTCATTGACAAATGCCAAAAAAGTTATATAATATAATTGTTTTAGAGTGTCTGCTGTAAATTTACAGTTTTGTACTATATAGCAGTTAGCAGATTATTATAGAAAATTTATTCATCTGTTTTGATTTAAAGATACACGCCCTTTATTTTTTATCAGAATATTTTTAATTATTATTCAGGGCAAATTAACAACGAACGGAAGTGACCGTATGTAAAACAGCCTTGCAATTTCCTGTTACCCGTTATGAATCTAATTAAAATTAAATTTCAGATTGGATGATATTATTGTTTACTATATTTAAGGAACACAAGGGATTTGGCAAGCAAATCCTGTTGCTTGCTAAAAACGAGCTTATCAAAACATACAAGGGTGCTGTTATCGGACCGCTATGGGCTGTTGTAAAGCCTGCTTTTACAATTTTTGTTTACTGGTTTGCGTTCTCCTGCGGTATCAAAACACTTAAATCGGTCAATATAAATCTTGGCGGTCCCGAGCCGTTTTCAATCGACTTTTTCACTTTTATGTTCATCGGAATTATTCCGTGGTTCTTTATTCAGGACAGCATTACTCAGGGTGCAAAAACTCTGCGTACCAACAGGCAGTTTATCACTAAAGTAAAATTCCCTGTTTCAACAATTCTGACCTACACAAGCATTTCGAGACTTTATGTACATATCTTCCTTGTTGCTATTATGTACGTTTATGTTCTTTTTGCAGTCGGTCCGAGCTGGTATAACCTACAGTTCTTCTTATACTGTCCGCTTATGTTTTTGTTTTTCCTTGCGCTGTCGTGGTCTACTGCGCCTATGTCGGCGTTCAGCAAGGACTTTGAAAGCTTAATTGTTTCGATTATGTCGGGTATTTTCTGGCTGTCGGGTATTATGTATGACTCATACGGATTTGTTGAACAGCCTGTTCTTAACTTTATTATGCTCTTTAACCCGATTAACTTCTTTGTAAACGGCTACCGCAACTGCTTCCTCTACAACAGACCGTTCTTTGAGTATAAGACGGAGCTTGCAATCTTCCTTGCGGAATTTGCAGTTGTGTTCTTCCTCGGTATCTTTAACTACAACAGACTCAGGAAAAAGCTTCCTGACGTACTTTAATGGAGGGTAATTTTATGGCTGAACCGATTATTACCTTTAAAAACGTAAGCAAAACCTATATTCTCTACAAAAACGATCAGGCTCGTTTTAAGGCACTTTTCTTCAAACCGAAGAATCCTAAGACGAACAAAGCACTCAACAATGTTTCCTTTGAAATTAACAGAGGAGAGTCTGTCGGAATTGTCGGCGACAACGGCGCAGGTAAATCGACACTGCTTAAGATGATTACAGGCGTTGCTTTTCCCGACGAGGGCGAGATTATCGTAAACGGCAAGGTTGCCGCTCTGCTTGAGCTTACCGCAGGATTTTCTATGGAAATGACCGGCAGAGAAAATATTTATCTCAAAGGCTACATTCTCGGTCTTGAGGACGATTATATCAAGACGATTGAGGAAAATATAATTGAATTTGCTGAGCTCGGCGACTACATTGACCAACCTGTCAGGACTTATTCAAGCGGTATGAAGATGCGTCTTGGCTTTGCGATTAACGTAAACATTGAGCCTGACGTTCTTGTTGTTGACGAGGCTCTTGCGGTCGGCGACGCATCATTCAAGAAAAAATGTAAAAACAAGATTAAAGAGATTATATCCGCAGGTACTACGGTGCTTTATGTAAGCCATAGTGCAGCTTCAGTCAAGGAAATCTGCCCACGCTCAATCTTCCTGAAAAAGGGTACGATTATTTTTGACGGTCCAACGGAAGAAACCTTGAAGGTTTACGAAGAATCAAAAAAGAAAAAATAAAATTGGAAACCACTGAATAAATCACACAGATCAGTGCTTCCCTGACGGTGAAACTATGGTACACGTTGTTATTTTTGCAGGCGGCGTCGGCGCAAGAATGAAGTCGCTTGACATTCCCAAGCAGTTTATTAATGTTGACGGCAAGCCGATTATCATCAGAACGCTTGAAAACTTTTCATCGCACCCCGATGTTGATGATATTGTAATTTCATGCCTTGCCGATAAAATTGAATATATGTGGGAATTAATTGCACAATATAAGGTAGCCAAGGTTACATCAATCGTTCCGGGCGGTGAAAACGGTCACGAAAGTATTCACAACGGACTTGTTGAGGTTCAGAGATTTTCTTCACCCGAGGACATTGTGCTTATCTGCGACGGAGTTCGTCCGCTGATTTCGCATCAGCTTATCTCGGACTGCATTGAAACAGCGGCAAAATACGAAACCGCTGTGCCCGTTACGCCGAGCATTGACTCTGTTTTACAGAGCGAGGACGGCGAAACCTGCTGTAAAAGTCTGCCGAGAAAGCAGATGTACATTACTCAGGCTCCGCAGGGCTATACTATGAGAAAAATTATGCACGCACACGGTGAAGCTGAAAGACTCGGAATTACAAATCCGATTTCTTCAAGCGAACTGCTGATTGAGCTGGGCGAAACGGTACATATTTTCAAGGGTGAGCGTGACAATATTAAGGTGACAACGCCCGAGGACTTACAGTTCCTACGTTCACGTTACTACTACAGAAGCTTTAAAAACTTTGCAAAAGAGGAGCTTAAATATGGTTTATAAGGTTCAGAATCATTTGCACCCCTATGTTTTTGAAGATATTAAAACAATTACAGAAAGCAATATTAACTGGCCGTGCCTTTGCAATAAAACCGTGCTTATTACTGGAGGCAACGGCTTTATTGCATTTTACCTTATCTGTGCAATGCTTATCAAAAATGATATTTACGGCAGTAATATCAGGGTAAAGGCACTTGTAAGAAGCCGTGAAAAAGCTGAAAAAAAGTACGGTGAACTGCTCAACCGTAAAGATTTGGAGCTTGTTGTACAGGACGTTTGCGCTCCGTTTGAATTTGAAAGAGCAGATTTTGTAATTCACGCCGCAAGTCAGGCGAGCGCATATTATTTTGAAAACGACCCCTCAGGCACGATTGACGCAAATCTGACGGGAACAGCAAATGTGCTTGAATACGCAAAAAAGAGCAACGCTGAAAGCACGCTTATTGTGTCATCACTAAAGGTTTACGGCTCAGTTTTCAACGGCAAGAATTTAATCAGCGAGGACGACCTCGGATATATTGACATTGACAGCTACAAAAGCTGTTACGCTCAGGGCAAACGTGCCGCTGAAACGCTCGGATGCTGCTATGCAAAGCAGTACGCAATGAATGTTAAACTCGCAAGACCTGCCTACATTTACGGTCCTGCAAACATTGACGATGACAGAGTGTGGGCACAATTTATTGCTAATGTCGTCAGAAAGCAGAATATTCTGCTGAAAAGCAACGGTGCGGCTTTGAGGAGCTTTTGCTATGTTACCGATACGGCTGTTGCTCTGCTTAAAATTCTGCTTGACGGTGAAAATGCAACGCCTTATAATATTGCAAATCCGAAAAGTAACGTCACAATCAGAGGATTTGCAAAGGCGGCTGTGGAGGCTTTTCCTGAGCTTAATCTGACACTAAGCTTTGCAAATCCAGAAGATGAAAAAGAGCCTGTTCCCTCCCCTATGGCACCGACGCCTGAAATTCTTGATGCAACAAGACTGAATAATCTCGGTTGGAGTGCAAATGTAGATTTAACAGAGGGAATCAAACGAAGTGTAAAAATAATGAGCCTGCAAATTAAAGGCTGAAAAAGGAAAACAAAATGCAAATCAAGGACATTTTAAATGAATTTCAAGCCGACTGGGCAGCTATGCCTACGGTAGAAAAAAATATACTCAACAAGTTAAAAAACAAATCATTTTTAATTTGCGGACGAGAAATCGCCCGCTGTCTTTGCTATGCCCTTTTGTATCTTAATGAAACACAAAAATTGAACATCAAGGTCTGTTTTACAGGTGAAAACAAATCCGCTTTAGCTGACTTTAACAAGGAATTGCTATTAAGAAACGACTTTGATTTTGTGGGTTTTAATTCTTTATCAGAAATAACAAAATCAGATTATATTATACACACAGGACTTTGCAGTGAAAAAATCAGCGCTGATGCAAAATTATTTTCATCACAAATCAGTGAGGTTAAGTACCTTGCCGAGGTTTCAAAAAGAACAAATGCCAAAACCGTTGTTCTGACCGACAGCAGAGTTTACGGCAACACCGAGATTCACAGAATTTACTCCGAGAATGAGTATGCTAATCTTGATTTGTGCTCTGAAAACAGCTTTGCATCTCAACTTATGAGAACTACCGAAAGCCTTTGGAACTGCGAGCAAAAGGGTAACGATTTTGACCTCACAATTTTAAGGACTGGTCTTGTGCTCGGAGCAGGCACAAGGCTTGAAACCGAGCTTGACGGAGTTTTTGAAGGCGTTGCAAACGACAGAAAGTGCAGTCTTGTAAATTCATATAAAAAGTATTCTTTTGTGTATTTAAGCGACGTTTTCAGAGCAATTATATACTCGCTTACCGTACTTGACTGCGATATTTACAATGTCAGCGGTCAAAAATCAACTGCGTCAACGGGTATGATTTCTGCGATTCTTCACGATATTTACGGAGAAAAAGCCGATATTGAACTTACCGAAAACGGTGATTTTTACGGCTGTGCAATCAATGCTAACAAAATATCTGAACACGGCTGTGCACCCGTTATCAACCTTGAAACGGCTCTCGAGCTGTGCGTTATGAGCAAAATGCCCGACAACAGCGCAATGGCTCTTCCCCACAATCATGACGGCAGACTAAGCTCAATTCAGGAAATTCTGCTTGCCTATCTTCTTGAAGTTGACAGAATTTGCAAAAAACACAACATTAAATATTTTCTCGGCGGCGGAACTCTGCTCGGTGCAATCAGACACCACGGATTTATTCCTTGGGACGACGACGCCGACATTATGATGCTCAGAGAGGATTACGATAAATTCTGCGAAGTTGCCGCAGACGAAATGCCGCCGTCTATGACATTCCAGACAAACAAAAACGACAAAAACTGCTTTTATGAATTTGCAAAATTCAGGCTCAACGATACAACCTTTGCAACCGGCTTTGCAAAAGAGCACAAGGATATGCACAATGGTCTTGCATTTGATATTTTCTGCCACGATAAAACTGCAAATTCTAAGCTCGGTCAGAAAATTCACCTTGGAATGACTCTTTTTACACGTGCGCTCGTTTTTAATAAATGGAACAACCGCAAGGCTGAAAACGGCAGTAAAATCCAGTCTTTTGTTACAAATCTCTGCAAAGCTGTATTCCCTATCAGATTCAGCCTTTGGCTTGAAAACAAGACTTTGAGTTTCTTTAAAAGAAAAAAGAATGCAAAATATCTGTACGATGGAATGGGACGAAATGTTTACAACGGAAGCTTTCCGATTGAATATCTTGACGAAGTTATTTATGTTGATTTTGAGGGATATAAGCTTCCTGTTCCGAAGGAATATGACAAATATCTGACATTTTTGTACGGCGATTATATGGAGCTTGCACCGCTTAGCACAAGGCTTGGCTGTCACGAAATTAAGCTTTGCGACATCGGCAAATACGACGGATTTAAAATAAATTCTACGCACAAGAAATAATCTTATATATCCTTTCGGATTGCTAAATAAAAAGTGCAATTTGCAATTGACAATCTACCATTTATTTGATATAATAGGTAGCGTGTAAAAGGCACTCACGGGTTAAGCTGAACAGTATGATTTATCTGAAAGTAAGCTCCGTCTCGGATTTATTTCTTTGCCGTGTAAAAATTAAAGTAATTTTTATTTGCAGGTATGGCGGAATTGGCAGACGCGCATGGTTCAAGTCGCACCACCTCGGTGTAAATTCATTTCAGTAACTATATCCTGCAAATTGTGGATTAAGCGATATGCTCCACCTCGGTTCTCACCTCTCAACCGTGTAAAAATTCAGAGAGAAAATTAAATATGCACCCGTGGCGGAACTGGCAGACGCGTATGGTTCAGGTCCATATTTTCGAGAGGAAGTGCAGGTTCAATTCCTGTCGGGTGCACCACGAAAAGCTCGATTTTATCGGGCTTTTTTCCATTTTTCATTGCTTAAATCGTTGGCAGATGCATAACCTTGGGGTTGAAATTTCTTGTATATTTACTACAAATTTAATTCTGCTAAATTATGCAATTATAATAATTTCAAAATCATTAAGGTCTTGCGTCTGCCAATTGATTTTAACCTTGCAGTATGAGATTATGCTCCACACCGTTTTTTCCGTAAATCTCATAATGTTTTGTAAATTTTGCTTTGAGATTAATTTCTATTCTTAACTTTTTATCGCTCTCATATATCTTGATTTCATCAACCAGCAACCGTAAATTTGCATCACTGATTGCTCCGTCCTTGATGAGACGTGATTGATTACATAATAAATGCTCGGCTATAATTGTAAATAATCTTTTGTGTAACGCAAACACTGTACCGTATGAGCTTAACTATCAACTAACTCTTTATAATAAAAGTAACCCTCAATCAACTTTTACACTACTGATTGAGGGATTTAATTTTTTCTCATCTTTTCATTTACAGGATAGAATTCGTTGCATAATTGTTCCTTGTTTTTATTTCTCCTTTATCTTCATTTTTCTTTATTTGTTGCTGTTTCTATAAGCCGTAGCCTCTTAAGCTGTTTGTCGATATAGTTAATTCGTGACTGTAAAAATTCTCGCCCGGAACACCGCTTGACAAGAATACCTTTGCAATTTCTTTTGTTATATAACAAAAACTCAGCTATATAATTTTCAAAATTTACTTAAATTATTTCATAAAAGCAAAAGTGTGACAACCGGGTTTTTAAGTTTCTTATCAAATCATTTGCAAAAATCATACCGAAAATGACGATACCGTTACCGCCTGAGATTCAATCGTAATAACCGTTTTGACATATTTATCGGAGATTTCGGGACAGGAATCGGGACTGTTTATTTAAATT
>DXYG01000055.1 GCA_019415925.1 Clostridiales bacterium | reverse complement strand
TTTATTGACATATCATTTTTATTGCTATAAAATATATGTAGAAATTATCAAATAATGTCAAAAAAATTATTGGAGGAAATTATTATGAAAAAAATAATCGGAATTTTTCTTGTGCTGTATTTATTGGTCAGCACAACAATTTCTGGCGTGTATGCAGTTTCGGTACAGTCTATGGAAGATGATATTCAGACAGACTATTCGTACAACGTTAACGAGGAAAGTAAAATTAATGATGTGTTTGAAAACTCTGAAACAGAACCGACGAATCAAAATGGTAAGTATCACGAAGTAGTTATACCTACTGTGCCTACTGCACCGACCTCTCAAACGGCATCTGAATCAGCAGGTATTACATTTACCAACGCACCTGTGATACTCGGAAAAGGCGAAACAAGTATACTCAATGCTCAAGTGTCAGACTTTTACTCCGAAGCAGTAGCGTGGACTGTAGATTCAAATAATATTATTGAAATAAGCAAGATATCTGAAAGTTCAGTAAAAATCAAGGCAAAAAACACAGGAACGGCAACTGTAACGGCTATGCTTTCCAACGGAAGCGGCGCAACGTGCAAAGTGACCGTTAAAAATGCACCGACAAGCTTAAAAACATATAACTCAACGCTTACTCTCGGTGTTGGTGAAACATATATTCAAGGTGCAGTTACAAATAGTAATTCGTGGTCAAATGATTTTTCTTGGACAAGTAGTAATGAAGCAGTAGCAAAAGTCAAGAAAACCGCAGCGAATAAGGCAGAAATTATTGCTGTAGGAGTTGGAGAAGCTACAATTAATGTAAAAACATATAACGGCAAGACTGCAAAAATTAAAGTGAATATAAAATCAGCACCGTCAACAATTACAATTAACAACAGTTCAATCAATCTCGGTCAAGGGGACTCAATGCAAATTCACGAATTTACAAACAGCGGAACATATGCAAAAACTTTTGATTGGAGCAGTTCGGACAGTAATATTGCAGTTGTTGAAAAACTTAACAGTAATAAGGCTGTTGTAAAGGCTGTTGGAACAGGTCAGGCTGTAATTAAAGTAAAAACTTATAATAATGTGGAAGCTGAATGTATTGTAAATGTTTATAAAGCACCTTTGAGCGTAAAATTAAGCGAAAGTTCTCTGATTCTCGGAAAAGGTGAATCAATTACCATTTTCGAAAGGACTGACAGCGGTTCGTGGGCTCAAAATATGACTTGGAGCAGTTCTGATAATTCAGTCGCAACAGTTTCAAAATTATCGGGAAGCAAAGCAAAAATAACTGCAAAAAGCGTTGGTTCAGCAGAAATAAAAATCAAAACCTATAACGGAAAAACTGCGAGTTGTAAGGTTACGATAAAATCGGCGCCGTCGTCAGTTTCTGTTTCGCAATCCTCACTAACGCTTGGTGTCGGTGAGAATTATTATATTTCTGAAAAAACAAACGTCGGGACATACGCAAATGCTTATAACTTGAAATGGACTTCTTCAAATTCAAATGTAGCTGTAGTTGAGAAGCAGGATAAAAACAAAGCAAAAATTATTGCAAAGTCAACAGGAACTGCAAAAATAACTGTAAAACTCTACAACGGAAAAACTGCAACTTGCCAATTGACCGTTAAATCTGCTCCGAAAGCAGTAAAAATTAAACCCGGAAAGGTTGAAGTATCATTAGGTAAAAGTGCAAAAATATATGAAGTGACAAATATAAATTCATATGCTAAGGACTTCACTTGGCAAAGCAGTGATAATAGTATTGCAACTGTAGCAAAAACAACAAATAATTATGCTACGGTTACGGGCAAAAGTCTCGGAAAGGCTACAATCACAGTAACTTTGTACAACGGAATAAGTGCAAGCTGTGAGGTGACGGTTACAAAAGCAAAGATTTATTTAAGTCCTTCAGACCAGAATTCAAATACGTATGTGACCGGAAATACTAATGAAATGGAACAATGCTATAAAATTGCAAGTGCGGCAAAGGCTGCTTTGGAACGCAACGGATTCAGCGTGAAAATGCCTTCTAAAAAAGGTCAGACAATGAAAGATAATGTTAAGGAAAGCAATAGCTGGGGAGCTGATATTCATATACCCATTCATACAAACGGAGCATACGGAAACACACTGGGTACTATGATTATGGTTTGCCGTAACAAAGGAGAGGCTAATAAAATTGCCAATGCTATTTTGGAATCTGTCGGTCCGATAACACCGGGAAAAGATTTTGCAATATCAGAAAGACCTGATTTATACGAATTGAATTCGACAAACAGCATTGCAGTTTATGTCGAGGTCGAATTTCACGATAATGTAACGGGAGCAAAATGGATAATAAATAATTCTCAAAAAGCCGGTGAAGCAATAGCAAAAGGCATTTGTGATTATTATAAAGTAGAATTTATCGAAACTGAAGAGCACTTAAGCTAATACTTTAAATTTCAAATTTTTCATCTCTGAATTATAAATATATT
Source organism: Clostridiales bacterium (assembly GCA_019415925.1). Lineage (GTDB taxonomy): Bacteria > Bacillota > Clostridia > Oscillospirales > Acutalibacteraceae > Ruminococcoides. The sequence goes on along the minus strand of DXYG01000055.1, from coordinate 14,749 downwards.
GTTAAAGTTTTGCACAGGCTGTCATCATTCGTGAATGACAGCCTGTTCTTTGTAATCTCTCTGAGCTGACGGTTAAAGCCTTCAGAATATTCGTTGTATATATTATCTTACGAACTTCGTGCGGATATGCGAAGAAGGCGGAGAGAATATCCCAATTATTACCACAGGTTTGGAAAGTTCCCTAATTATTCTTGGTATAGTATAAAAAACGATTTAATCAGTGCTTCCTTAATATTTCATTTCATCACAAAATTAAACAAAAATAATTAAAAAATATTGCAATAGTAATGTGATTGTTATATAATATCATTACAATATTTTCACAATATTTGTGCAATTTTTAAACACCATTCCGAAAGGATATGATAAAATGAGTGACAAAATTACTGTCAGCGGCGAAATAAGCGGGTCAATAAATTTTGCAATGCAGCAAAATTACGTACCTTTAATCAGAAATCTGTTAGTCAATAACAATTCTGATGAAATTCAAAACAACATAAAACTGAAAATAACGTTTGAACCCGATTTTGCTAAGGAATTTGTCTATGATATCGACAGTATAGAGCCGAACTCCTCTGTTGAAATTTCTCCCGTCAATATCATACTTTCAACCGAGTTTCTTTTTTCTTTATCAGAAAAAATGGTCGGTACAATTTTAATTGAGCTTTTGCAGAATGAAGAAAAAATTTTCAGCTACAGCGATACCGTTGAACTGCTTGCCTACGACCAGTGGAGCGGACTGCTGATTATGCCCGAAATCATCACTGCTTTTGTCACTCCTAATCATCCGCTGATTTCTGAGGTACTGAGCAGAGCCTCTGCATTTTTAAGGGAATGGAACAAGCTGCCCTCCTTTACGGGGTATCAGACAAACAATCCCAACAATGTTAAAATTCAGATGGCTGCAATTTTTGCCGCTTTGCGTTCGTGGAAAATTATCTACAACAATCCGCCTGCAAGCTATGAAACTATAGGTCAGCGTGTCAGACTTCCGCACAAGGTACTTGAAGAAAAGCAAGGCACCTGTCTTGACCTTTCAGTACTTTATGCAGCCTGCCTTGAGGCGGCAGGACTTTTTCCTTTGCTTGTTTTTATAAAAGGTCACGCTTTCTGCGGTTGCTGGCTTGAACAGCAGACCTTCAGCGACTGCGCTGTTGATGACGTTTCTGCAATTGAAAAGAGAATTGTTGCAGGAATTTAAAAGCAACCGAATCAGAACCTTTCTTCCACCCGATGAGCTTGACAGAAATCTGAAAAATCTGTACAGAGGTGCAAAGGTAAGCATTGAAGAAAACGGTACAAACACGCTGTTTCTCGCACTGGGCTTTTTGCGTTGGTTTGAAAGCGACCTTTCCGAAAAGGCAAGGTATGCGCCAATCGTTCTGATTCCCGTCGACATTGTAAAAAGCTCACGCAACAAGGGCTATATAATACGAAGCCGTCAGGAAGAGGCTCAGATAAATATTACGCTTATTGAATATCTGCGTCAGATTTTCGGCTTGAAAATTCCGAATCTCGACCCTCTCCCGCTTGATGAGCACGGTACAAATCTTCCGCTTGTTTTCAACACCATACGCAACGCCGTTATGGACAAAAAGAGGTGGAACATAGAAAACCTTGCGTTCTTGGGTTTGTTCTCGTTCGGTCAGTTTGTTATGTGGAATGACTTGCACAACCGTTCGGATGAATTAAAATCAAACAAGGTTGTATCAAGCCTTATTGACAAAAAGCTCAACTGGACTGCCGAGCCGTCAGACATAACGATTGACAATCTTGACATCAGGCTTTCACCCGACCAAATGGCTGTTCCGATGAGCGCAGACTCTTCGCAGATGCTCGCAATTTACTCAGCCGCAACAAACAACAGCTTTGTCCTGCACGGACCGCCCGGAACGGGAAAATCGCAGACAATTACAAATATGATTGCAAACGCCTTATATCAGGGCAAATCCGTTCTTTTTGTCGCAGAAAAAATGGCGGCTCTCAACGTTGTGCAGAAACGACTTGCCTCAATCGGACTTGACCCGTTCTGCCTTGAGCTACATTCAAACAAAACTAACAAAAGCAGTGTACTGTCACAGCTTAACAAGTCACTTGAGGTTGGAAGAATCAAATCGCCCGACGATTACAAAGCCACAGCCGACCGACTGCATACAATGAGGACAGAGCTCAACTACATAATAGAGGGACTGCACTGCAAACGTAAATTCGGAAAATCTGTTTATGAAGCTGTTGAAATTTTTGAATCGGAAAAAGAGCATAAAAATAAAATTGTATTCAGTCAGGAATTTCTTTTGAACGCAGACGAAAAACACATTGAGGAATGGACTGGTCTGATAAGAAAATATGTTGTCGAGCTGAAAAGTACTGCAAACTTTGCCGACCACCCTCTTAAAAGCATTTGCCTTACGGAGTATTCAATTGATTTGCGTGAAAGCATCAGGCAAAGTCTTAATGAGCTTATCTCAGGCTTTTCATCTGCAAAAGAGTCGTTTGACCTTTTAGCCGAAAGCACTGTAATAAAAAACAAATCAGATATTAATACTGTTCTGAAAATCTTAAAAATCAACGAGCTTATGCTCGACAATACAGCGATAGTTCCCGAGCTGTTAAGGTCTGAAAACTTTGATAATATGACATCTCAGCTTAAAGGATTTTGCTCTGACGGAATTAAATATTCTCAGATTCACAAGGAAATTTCCGATAATTTTGACCTGAGAATACTTGATTATGACGTTGACAGAGCCGTTTTACAGTGGAGAGAAGCTCTTGCAAGCTGGTTTTTACCAAAGATAATCAAAAAGTCAAAGCTAAAAAAGGAATTAAAGCTTTACTGCAAAAATCCCGATACAATCAACGATACGACAATCACTCAGATTTATGACAAGCTGACAGTATTAAAATCGCTGAAAACAAAAATTGAGTCTGCAAGAATTTTAAATTCTCCTACAGAAATAACAAACGGTATTCAGACAGACTGGAATAAACTTAATTCTTCTATAGAAAAAACAATTGAACTGCACAACGCAGTTTCCGACTTTGCGCCAAACGAAAAAACGCAGATTATACACTCTCTGCATAATTCAGTTTTCAGCTCCGAAACAAATCTAAAATGCGAAATCCTGAGAAAATATATTGAGAAATGGACTACGTTGAGCAATCTATGCAAGTTAAACAAGTCGGTTGAAAACAGCGTTAGCTGGCTTGCTGACTTAAACGCTTTTCTTGCAAAGCTGAGTGATAATATCAATGAGCTCGGTCAGTGGACTTCGCTTAACAGAATTACTGAGGAGCTTAACTTAAACGGACTTGAAAACGTTACACAAGCCGTACAGACGGGCACTGTATCTCCGGACGGGATTGAAAATTCATTTAACTGCAACCTTTATTATGCGCTTGTATTAACAGAACTCAGCAGTGACGAGCGCTTAAAGACATTCAGAGGCAATCAGTATGAGGAGCTTATTGCGCAGTACCATAAGCTTATTGATAAATTCCGCTCACTTACAATTCAGGAGCTTGTTGCAAAGCTGTCTGCCGAAATTCCCGTAAGCGGAAAAATCAGCTCGTCATCTTCGGAAATAGGAATTCTGAAAAGGGCAATCAAGAGCAACGGCAGAATGATGTCACTTCGAAAGCTGTTCAACGAAACTCCGAATCTGCTCAGACGGCTATGTCCCTGTATGCTGATGAGCCCGATTTCCGTTGCACAGTACATAGACCCGTCATTCCCGAAATTTGACCTCGTAATATTTGACGAAGCTTCTCAGATTCCGACGTGTGAGGCAGTGGGCACTATTGCACGAGGTGAAAACGTTGTAGTAGTAGGCGACCCCAAGCAGTTACCTCCGACGAGCTTTTTTGCATCAAACAGAATTGACGAGGAAAATATCGAAAACGAGGACCTTGAAAGCCTGCTTGATGACTGTCTGGCTGTTTCTATGCCACAGGAGCATCTTAAATGGCACTATCGTTCAAGGCACGAAAGCCTTATTGCCTACAGCAATATGCAGTACTATGACAACAAGCTCTACACCTTCCCCTCTCCAAACGACCTTGTGTCACAAGTAAGCCTTGTTCATATTGACGGCTATTACGATAAGGGCAGAACAAAACAGAACAAAGCCGAGGCTGTTGCGGTGGTAAATGAAATTATCCGAAGGCTCAGGGACGAAAATCTCAAAAACGACAGCATCGGCGTTGTTACATTCAGCGCAGTTCAGCAAAATCTGATTGACGATATGCTTTCGGAAGAGTTTGCAAAATATCCCGAGCTTGAGGAGGAAAACAAAAATTCTGCCGAGCCTTTGTTTATTAAAAACCTTGAAAATGTTCAGGGTGACGAGAGGGACGTTATTCTTTTCTCTATCGGCTACGGTCCCGACAAGGAAGGCAAGGTATCAATGAATTTCGGACCTCTTAACCGTGACGGCGGCTGGAGAAGACTTAATGTTGCAATTTCAAGAGCGAGAAAGTCAATGATTGTTTATTCGACGATAACGCCTGAGCAAATCGACCTGTCACGCACTCGCTCCGACGGAGTTGCAGGACTTAAGGGATTCCTTGAATTTGCGGGCAAGGGCAAAAATATTATTACGCAAAAAGCAAATACCTTATCCAAAGAAAAGGACACTCTTATTGATGAAATTTCAAAGGAAATTGAAAAGCTCGGATATGAAGTCAAGCGCAACATAGGATATTCGGAATACAAAATGGATATCGGCATTGTAAATCCGCAGAACAAACAGACGTATGTTCTCGGAATTCTGCTTGACGGCAAGAATTGCAAAAGCTCCGCTACCGCCAAGGACAGGTTTGTTCTACAGCCCGACATACTTACGGGACTCGGCTGGAACATTATGCGTGTATGGACGCTTGACTGGCTTGACAATCCGCAGAAGGTTATTGACAGCATAGCCGAAGAAATAAACAATGCTGTTGAAAACAGTGAAAAAAATACTGTTCAGACCACCACAGTCAAGGTTAAACCCGACGTTGTAAAATTTGAAAAGCTTGATATGACGTCACCCGAAAATTCCATTCCAAGAAAGCGCAGTTATCAGTCGTTCAGCATTAAGCCGTGCGGAACTGCCGAGAATTTTTACGAGCCGCAATCAAGAAACAGAATACGCAGTCTTATGATAAGCATAATTGAAACGGAAGCTCCCGTCAGCAGAAAAGCTCTGTTTAAAAAGGCTTTATCGGCTTGGGGAATCACCCGTTCGGGCAACAAGGTTGAGTCAATTCTCGACACTGTAGTAACCTTTGTTGACAAAACCGAAACTGTTGATAACGGAAACATTTTTTACTGGAATAAAAATCAGAATCCTGCTGAATACTCCGTTTACCGAGTTGATGACCAAAGCGACTGTAAGAGGAGCATTGACGACATATCCTCATATGAAATTCTCAACGCAGTGATTGAAGTGCTCAGCGAGCAGATAAGCCTGCACACTGACGACCTTGTTAAAGAAGCGGCAAAAAAACTCGGCTATTCAAGAACAGGCACACTTATCGACTCCACAGTAAGGAACGCCGTTATGCTCGGTCAGCAGAATAATATTCTTAAAATCAACGATGACAAGGCATCGCTATGCTGAAAAAAATAAATATAGATTATCATATATCTGATATATTTTAAGCAAAAAACTGACAAGTGGATTTAAATTTAAGAATCCGTTTGCCGGTTTTTGTAATGAAATAATATATTAAAAATTTTCTTGTATAATTAAAAACTATTTTCCGCTTTCAAACACATACAAATACAAATCCTCAAGGGTTGGTTTTACGGGTTGTATTTTATAATTCTCGGGCGGATTATCGGTTACGGTGCGGACGATGATTTTATCGTCATTATGGCAGAGGTTTGAAACTCTGTAGTTATCCTGAAAGTATTTAAGATTTTCCTTGTCCGTTTCAATCTCAAACACCTTATTTTCAATCTCTTTTATGAGGTTGTTGCAGGTGTCGTGCGACACAAGCTGACCGCTTTTTAAAAGTATAATTTCCTTTGCGATAAACTCAATGTCCGACACAACGTGCGTTGAAATCAATACTATTTTATCCTCCGCAATTTCGCTTATGAAATTGCGGATTCTTATTCTCTCTTTCGGGTCAAGTCCTGCCGTCGGTTCGTCAAGAATCAGAATTTTCGGGTCGTTTAAAAGTGCCTGTGCAATCAACGCTCTCTGTTTCATACCGCCCGAAAACGAGCCGAGCTTTTTGTGTGCAGACTCCTTAAGATTGACCGTTTCAAGAAGTGAAGTGATTTTCTGCTTTGCCTCTTTTTTCTTCAATCCTTTTAAAGCCGCCATATACCACAAAAATCGGTTGAGCGTAAAGTCGTCATACAAGCCCTGCTGTTGAGGCATATAGCCGAGAACTGTTCTGTAGTCTTTGCCGAGTTTTTTAATATCCTTTCCGTCATAGAGAACGTCTCCGCTGTCGGAATTCAGATTGTCGGTGATGATGTTCATAAGTGTGGACTTGCCTGCGCCGTTCGGTCCGAGCAAGCCGTACACCCCCGAGGTCAGGGTTACAGAAAAATCATCAAGAGCCTTTACCGTTCCCTTTTTATATGTTTTGCTGATATTTTTAATTTCAAGAGTCGGCATTTTTGTTCCTCCGTATTCTTGATTTTGTGAATTTTAATTGTGAAATTACCGTCATAATGACAAAAATTGCAACGCTTAATATGCATACAACAACAAGTGCCGCAACGCAATTATTTGCAATGCAGTAGCCTATCCGCACACTCTCTGCTGAATAGACCGCAAGGCAGGGAATAATTATCAATACCGTTGAAAGCACCATTGTGAACATATTGCTTTCGGTGATTATCGAAAGTGATGTGATAACCGAAACGACTGCAAGCGCAAGCAACAAACTGCAAAGTAAATTAACAAGCATTGCACCCATAACGCCGAAACAGGAGCCTTGCAGATTTTCAAAAATGCACAAAATCGGCGTTGCAAAGCTGTTTGTGCCGTAGGTGCTTATAAAGCGTATGAGATACGGCAGGTAAACCACTATGAATGACAAAAGCGTGAACATCAGTAGCACTGCAATTTTTCTGACGAAAAGCCTTGTTTTACCGTTCCTTGTCGGGCGAATAAGGTTAATCATACCGTTCTTGTATTCCACCGAAAAAACGCACGGAACGGCTATAAGCAGGACAAGGCAGAGCAGAGCAAAGTCGTTCCATTCCCTTGTTTTGCTCGACACGAAGGTTGAGAAGATGTTCTCGTCAATGAACCTTGCATTAACTCCGCTTTCCTTTAATTCAAGCAGTCGGCTGTACTGCTCGCTGACTCTTTCAAAGGCAACGCCCTTGCTGTTCAGGATATTCTCAATCGACTTTGACATAGCCTGTTTTGTGCTTTCCGAAAGCTCACTGTTTTCAGCAATTTCATCAAGCCGCTGTCGCAAGCCGTCAAAGTATTCCTGTTGTTCGGCGATATAGCCTTCCTTTTCCGAGGTTATGTCACCCTCGAGGTATTCCATATACGCTTTGTAATCTGCATCGGAAACTTCCGAATACGGATAGCGCACCGTTCCGAACGAGGAAACGACTGCAAAAAGTACAAGCAGAATAAGCACAACCGCCATTTTATTCTGAATGGTAAATTTGAAAATTTCGCCCTTTAAAACGCTTGTACTGCCGTTTATTCTGAAAAATCTCGACTTTATTTTTTCAAACAGCTTTGAAAATACGTTCGCCTTTTTCTGCTGATTCCGCTTGCAGAATACTACGCAGGAAAAAACCGTACACAAAAGAAATACAGCACCGAAAATGGCAAGCACAATTGGAACGGAAGTTACCGCATTTGAAAAAATGTTTAGATTCAAATAACTTCCGAAAAACTCTCCGCCGTCAAGAATGTAGAAAATATTGATATACTTTAAAAGATTTAAAAACGAATTTTGTCCGATTAGGGTGTAGAGCAGATACTCCGCACCGACTGCGCCAAGTCCTGTAAGATACATTGCAGCAGAGCTTGAAAAGCAGATAAACACAAGCGCAAGCAAGGACGAAATAACGAAAATTCCGATTATTTTTGTCAATGCAAAGAGCAGTAAAAACTGACCAGACGTTACCGAAAGTGTGCAGTTGCGAAACTCGGAAATTGACTGAACATTCACGCTCAAGTCCGTACTGCCGTACAGGAATGTGTTTACTGAAAAATCTGCCAAAATAAAGGCAACCGAAACAAAGGCAGACAGCACAAAAAGTACCGCAACCTTTGCAATTATCGTTTTCAGCCTTCCGAATTTTGTACAGCGGATAAGCGAATAAAGTCCCTTTTCACGCTCGTAGCCGAAAAGGTAAATGCAAATCAAAAGCACAACTGCAATTACAAAAAAGTCTGTCAAGCCGTATTTTACCGTTGCTGTGAACGAATCGGAATTTACAAGATTTAATTTAGTATCCTTCAGTCCCGAATAATCGTCAGCGGTCTTGTAAAGATTTTTGTAGGAAAATGAATTTTCATCGCCGAAGATCGACGACGCCGACTGTGCCTTTGCCCTGTCGTACATTTCGCTGATAAAATCAGGGTAGGAATTTATGTACTCAATCTGCTGTGAAATGTCATAGAGAAAGCTGTTTTTCCAAAAGCTCTCCTCACCGCTTTCGCTCATCTCAACAGCCTTTTTATACGCCTCGGGGTTACTTTTTCTGTACTCCTCAAGCTCCGAGGTGTAGCTTTCAATAAGCTCCTCGTTGTCTGCCTGTGCCAGACTTTCAAGCCTGCCCGAAATTTCATACGCAAGCAGTTCATCTTCAACCTGCTTTTTCGCCTTATCAAGCGGCATTGAGGAATATTCATCAAGCATTTCGCCGTACTCGTCGGAGTAGGTAAGCCTTAAATTATTCTCCTCGGTATTCTGCGAGGAATAAAGCAGAAAGCCGTTGATTATAAGGCAGAGAGCAAGGACGACTAAAAATATTCTTTTGTTTAGTACCTTTTTCAGTTCGTAAATTAATAGTTTCATAATCTTACTCTGTATATGCAGGAATGCTGTTTTTACAACTGTAAACAGTTTTCGCCTTTAGCTGATTTTGGTCGCTGTCAAGCTGTGATTTTTCAATGTACACTATATCGGTACTGCCGTTATTTTCAACAAAGCCCCAGATATAGTTATCGTCATACGGACACATCATCTGCACAATTCCCTGAACAAAGAAGTTGTCGGGCATAGCAAAAATGGACTTTTTCTTTAATCTTTCGTCAAGCATCATAACCGACTGTACGTCCTGACCTGTATCATCGGTATCAAAAATACTGGTATAATTGCGTTTGCCGTCACTGAGGAAAATTCCGTCTATATTATCGGCAAGCAATTCCGAGTTCCTGCCGTCAAGCTCTGAAATATAAACGCTGTTGTCTTGTGAGTAGCAAAGCTTATCGTTATAAAAGCAGTTGAACACCTTTGAATTTTCTTCGTTTCCGTCAAGGACTACAGTTGATTTATCGTTTGTAATGTCAATATGAAGATATCCGCAAAGCACATCTGAGGCTATGCTTTCAAAATCCTTTTCATCGGCTGAAATCACCTTGTTGTAGGCTTCTTCGTTTTTATAGCCGTTGTAACCTATGTAGATATGGTTGCCGTATACCGTAAAGCTGTTTGAAAGCTGTATTTTATAAATTCCGTCTGTTTTCTCAAAATCATAAATCACTTCGGGACTGCTCTCGCCCAATTTCAGCCTGAACATTTTATTAAAGCCTGTGCCGTTCTGCGCCTTTAATTCGCCCGAATCATCTGAAGAAATATAATTATCAGCCTTGAAATAAATATTTCCTCTGTGAACTGCCCAGAAATTCACCTTACCGTCGGTGTATGTCAAAAGCAGTTTTCTGCTTCCGCTTTCGGTATCCATTTCATAAAACAGGTACTTGTCAATATCCTCTGCTGAATCTGCACTGTCGAGCTGAAGAAAATATAATTTTTTATTGTAAAGCTGAATTGAATTGCGTGTGTACTCCGCATAATCGGGCACATATGCGTTACATTCTTTCAGCTTTTCGCTGTCGGTTTCCTTGTCGTGCAGGCAATTGCTTTTGTTGCAAAGCGGAGTTGCGTTCATAGTTTTGCCGTCAATATAGAAGATGAAATTATTTACTGCGGCATAGTAGCCGTTGTCTGACTTTTGAAAGCTTGAATGACCGAATCCGTCTGCGTACATATACTGATAATCTTGATTTTCTATGTATTTGTCGGAATAATCAATTTCAAGCGGCTGTTCACCGCAGGAAGAAAAGGTGCAGGCTATACCCGATAAAATGCAGATTGATAATATTGCTGAAATTAGTTTTTTCATTTCTGCCCTCATTTTTCAAGTTTAATTGTTATTTTTCCGTCAGCGTAAAGCTTGCAGTTGAGCTTGTAATCTTCACTCTGACCAAAGGTGTATTTTACGTTTATTTTTATGGTATCCTCGGCAATTAAGCCTTCTGTTTTTCCGCTTTTCACTGCGTCATTACAGAGAATCTCATACACCCAGCGGACGGAGTTGTGCTCGCTTTGATTGTAGTTTATTTTAACTTCGTCCGGTTGTAAAGTAATGTTATCAGAATCAAAGCCTGTGTCTGTTCCGACTGCTGTTTTTTCGTCATACAGATGATTGGTCATATTCCACTGATAAAACATAGTTGAGATTTCTGATTTTTCACCCATATAATTAGCCTGACTTTTCTGTGGCTTGCCAAAATTTCCTGCTTCATCAATGTTGAAATTCTCATTCGAAAAAACGCCTGTTATGTCATAGGTCTTGTTTTTCTGTGAGCCTGTGAGGAAAACTCTGTCGCTGTTTTCTCCGCTGAAATACACGTTTTTAATATTGTCAAATTCACCGTTGTCCCAGAGCTTTTTCAGGATTTTTGTGCTGTCATATTGATAATTTTCTTCCTCATCAGCGCTTTTGCAATTAGAAAAATCACTTTTCAGCTGTTCCTCAGTCACCTCTTTATACAAAGAAAAGCTGTCAACATAATAGGAATGTTCACTCAGATTTGTGTTGAGCATTTTTGCGTTTTCGCTCTGAAATGATACGCTTTCGATATTACTTCCGTCAAACGAAAGAAAAAGACTGTCGTAATTGTCCTCGCTGTTTTTCGCAAATTCAAGATTTTCGTTTTTAACCCTGATTTTGTCTTGTGTAATATCGGTGCTTTTTTCTTCGCTTATTAAAGTGTTTTTATTGCAGTTCTGCGAAACGCCGATATACAGCTTAACCTCGCTTTTTCCGCAGCCGGCAAGAACAGCCGACAAAGCAGTTAAAGCAAGAAAAGCACATAATATCTTTTTCATAATTTAATCTCCGAGGATAACTAATTCAGTTATCGAAAGTATAGATTTTCTCTGCATTTTCTGTGTCGCTCTTGTCGATATAATAAAGTGTTTTTTCTTCCTCGTTATAATCGACAAAGCAACTGCTGTCGCATCCGATTTCGGCGGTAAATTCAAACGGCATATTTTTAAGCGTTGCCTTGTAGCTTTTATCGCAGAAAATCAGCTTGTCGGATTCGCTGTCATCATTTGCCGCTGAGATTATAAGATTTTCTCCGTCATTCGTAAACGGAGTATAGTATTGATAGCCGCCGAGCACACCTGAGCAGTCAAGGATTTCCTTTTGATTTTCTCCGCTGAAATCGCACTCATAAACCTTACTGCCGTTTGCAAAAATCAGCCTGTCATTAAAAATTGTAAACATTGAATTTATGTTAACTTTCAGCTTTTCACTGAGGTTTTCCCACTCGTCGGTCTGCAAATCATAATTTATCAGATAGCTGTTTTCCTTTGTGCCGTCAGGCTTTGTTATCCACAAAAATAGGTGATTGCCGTAGAATCTTGTATCGCATACGCTCATACCCTTTTGTATGTCGTATTTATAGTAAGGCAACAGCTCGGTTGTATCTCCCTTGCCGTCGGCAGAAACCTTATAAAGCGCAGTATTACTGCCATCAGCCGCACCCTCGGTATCCTTTTTACTGCCCTCATAATAAACATATCCTCTGTGGATTTTAAAGCTCCAGATTGTGCAGTCTCTTGTTGAGTACACAACCTCTCGGTTCGTTCCGTCAGCAGAAATTTTACAGATTTCATTCAGCTCGTAGCTTACGCCGTCCTTGTCGGTCTTGTCCTCAACAGTCTGAAAATAAATGCTGTTGTTATAGTAAACAAGGCTTTTGAAAGAGGTGTTCAGAAAAGCCGTACACTCCTGCTTTTTCTCAAAGGATGTTTCCCTGTCGTGCATACAGTCGCTTCTGTTGCAAAGGGGCTGGCATTTATGAGTTGCCTTGTCAATCACATACAGAAAGCCGTTGTCGGTGTTGAGAAAATAAATTCCCTTGTCACCCTCGGCAAAGTAGAACTGACTGCCGTATCTTATGAAATTTTCCTGACTGTCCTGATTAAAAACATATGTATCGGAGTTGTCAATTTTTAAATTATTCTCACTGCAACCCGATATTGCTCCTGCTAAAAATAATGCGATAATAATTGCAGATAAAAACCTTTTCATCATTTTACCTCTGCTGACAATTCAGCATTTATATTGCCGTTTTCATCAAATGAAATATTCAGCTTGTAATTTCCCTTTGAGTTATCGTTATAGTTTACGGTAATGTCAATTGTTTCGCCATTCAAGTCGGAATAGTCAAATCTGTCTTTGCTATTTAGTGCTTCCTGCTGTGAATTATAGAACAGCTTTTCGTAGCGGTAAATAAAGCTGTCCTGCGTTACGTTCTGATTTGTTTCAACCGATTCTCCGAGGATAATTGCATCATCGGGGTTGTCGGCGGCAAGCTCCTTTTTAAAATTCGGGTCTGCCGCTCCTTTCAGAATTTGAACCACAACGACAGGCTCATTAATCTTCTGTTTTTCATCAAGATAATAAAACTCGTTGCAATCCTTTAAATTATCCTCTTTCCAAAGGTAAACATCTGCACCTGCAATTATCTTGCTCGGGTCGTTCCTCGTTCTTGTAATTTCGTTGTAGGTCATACCGTCAAAGTAGACGTTTCTTATCTCGTCAAATTCTCCGCCGTCCCACTTAAATTCAAAATTTATCTCGGGCTTTAACGAGTCGTCAAGCTTTGACTTATCAACGGAATAATAAAAGTCGAATACATCAACAAGGCGTGTTACCTTATCATAGTTATCGTATAAAATCGTCTTGTTTTCACTTTTTGCAACAACGCTTTTTATGCTGCTGCCCTTAAAGCAAAGGTACATATTATCAAAGGTCTTATCTTCATTCTTATTGAAAACAAGCTTTGAATTTTCAATTTTCTCTTTGCTTTGCTCAACTGTAACAGTCTTGTCAGGTTCAAGAGGAGTGTTATTTTCTGCCGTTTCCGATGTTCCAATATAAAAGCTGATTTCTTTATTTGCGCAACCCGAAAATGACGCAATCAACGTCAGGCAAACCAGAAGCAAAGCAAGGCAAAATTTTTTATTCATATCTGTAAACCTCTTTGTATGTAAGCTCTTTTCCGCTATTCAGCAAATCGGATTTTTTGATACAGCACAAAACCTGTGCGCCGCTGTATTCCGACTTCTGAAACCACATATAATCGTCACCGAAGGTTATAGCATACATAACGTCACTGACTTCATCGGGAACTGTGACGTCTGATTTTTTCTTTCCGTTTTTGTCATAAACGGAAATTATTTTATCGTCATTACCTTCATCAATCGCCGACTGATTGTAAACGTAAATATAGCTGTCGTCGCAAAACACCTGATAAGTATTGTTTATCTCCATTATTGTCTGTGGATTTGTTCCGTCAAGCTCAGAAATGCATACTTTTTTCTTATCCTTAACTGTGTCTGTACCTACTAATTTTCCTTCGGAAAATCCGACAAATTCATAGTCGTTATTATACGGGTCAATAGTTGTAAAGCTTCCGTCCGAAATGCTGTATCTGCCTATTTTTCTGACTGTAGAAACCTCGCCGTCAATTTTTTCGCCTTTAATAATTTTTTCATAGTCAGCCTTGTTTTCATATCCGTTTACGGTGACATACATATAGCCGTCATAAACATTGCGGAGCGTACCCGATGCGCCGTAAATTCCGTCAAGCTTTGAAAAATCTATAAATTCCTCTTCACGCTTATCCGAAAGGCTTACTCTGTAGTAATTGCCGGCCTGAGTTTCCGAATTTTCTTCGCTTATGCTTGCCGATGTCTGGTAATAAAAATAACCTTCATAAATAAACCAGTCGCAGATAAACTTGTCCTTGAACTCCATAGCCGTATCGGACTGCGTACCGTCAAGCGAGGTGCTTTTCAGGATTGTTGAGATTTCATCGGTATTTTCATTGTACCGAGTTGCAAGATAATACATTTTATCCCTGTATATCTGAAAATTGTCGAACGAACCTTCCATATCGTTGATTTTTGCATTGCAGTCGGGGAAATCTCCCGTATGCAGGCAGTCTGTTTTGTTGCAGAGAGGCGTTGAATCAAGCGTTTCTGCATCGGTAAAAATAATACGGTCGCTTACAATATTATAATATCCGCTGTCGGATTTCTGCGTCGGAATCCTTGCGCCGTCATACTTGAACATATACTGAAAATCAGGCATTGAGGAGCTTGAAATCCTGCCTGAACTTGCATTTTCACCGCACCCCGAGCAAACTAACAAAGCGGAAATTATCATTAAAGCAAGTACTTTTTTGTGAATTGATAAAAATAATTCAATCCTTTTCATATTATTACATTCCTGTCTTTTGTTTAAATA
>DXYG01000054.1 GCA_019415925.1 Clostridiales bacterium | reverse complement strand
ATATAATATATATTTTAGTTAGCAAGAGTAAATTCTTACAAAATTAATAGGAATTTGAATTTTATCATTAAAATTCAGATGTTTTATTAATATTATGCTCTGTTTTTGGCAAAATAATAACTAAATAATGGTTGCATTTGTGATTTATGCGTATTATAATATTAGTCGAACGTCAATTAAGGAGAATACGCTTGAAACAGGTAGAAATTTTTACCGACGGCGCTTGCAGCGGAAATCCGGGGCCCGGAGGCTGGGGCGCAGTTCTGCGCTATAACGGACATGAACGTGAGCTGTCGGGCGGAGAAGCAAATACAACTAACAACAGAATGGAGCTTTCCGCAGTAATCAATGCGCTCAGCGCACTCAAGGAGCCGTGCAAGGTAACGCTGTACAGCGATTCCCAGTATGTATGCAACGCTTTAAAGCTCGGCTGGGCTAAAAAATGGAAGGCAAACAACTGGATGCGCAACAAAAAAGAGCCTGCGCTCAATCCCGAGCTATGGGACAGGCTTTTAAAGCTCTGCGACATTCACGAGGTTGATGTTATATGGGTAAAAGGTCACGCCGGTCACCCTGAAAACGAAAGGTGCGACCGACTCGCTGTTGCTGCGGCACAGCAATATGCATAAATCAGACGAAGGTGATATATATGAGAAACATTTATGCCGACAACTCGGCTACAACTGCTCTTGCACCGTCGGTGCTTGAAAAAATGATGCCCTACCTCACCGAGGTTTACGGCAACCCCTCAAGCCTTTACCGTATAGGCGGCAAGGCAAAGGAAGCTGTTGAAAAGTCAAGAGCTAACATAGCAAAAAATCTCGGTGCAGCTTCTCCGAGTGAAATTTTCTTCACATCGGGCGGAAGTGAATCCGATAACTGGGCATTAAAGGGTGTTTGCCACGCTCTTAAAGCAAAGGGTAAAAAACACATCATCACTTCAAAATTTGAGCATCACGCTATTCTTCATACGTGTGCCGCTCTTGAAAAAGATGGTTTTGAAGTAACATATCTTGACGTTTACGAAAACGGCATTGTTAAACCCGAGGACGTTGAAAACGCTATCCGTGAGGATACTGCTATTGTATCTATTATGTATGCTAACAACGAAATCGGCACAATTCAACCTATTGCCGAAATCGGCGCAATCTGCAAAAAACATGGTGTTCTGTTCCACACCGACGCTGTTCAGGCGGCAGGATATGTAAGAATCAACGTAGTTGAGCAGAACATTGACTTGCTTTCAATGACAGCTCACAAAATTCACGGTCCTAAGGGCTGCGGCTTGCTTTACGTAAGACGAGGCGTTAAGATAGACAACCTTATCGAGGGCGGTGCTCAGGAGAGAAACAGACGTGCAGGTACGGAAAACGTTGCAGGCATTGTCGGTCTTGATGCGGCACTTCAGCTTTCGGTTGAAACAATGGACGAAAGAAACGCAAAGCTTGTAAAAATGCGTGACAGACTGATTGACGGACTTTTAAAAATTGAGCGTTCAAGACTTAACGGCGACAGAGTTCACCGTCTGCCGGGCAACGTAAATATGTGCTTTGAGGGAATTGAGGGTGAAAGCCTTCTGCTCAAGCTTGACCTTTGCGGAATTTCCGCTTCTTCGGGCTCAGCCTGCACATCGGGAAGTCTTGACCCAAGCCACGTTCTGCTTGCAATCGGTCTTCCCCACGAAATTGCTCACGGCAGTATGCGCCTTTCGTTCTCTGACGAAAACAGTGAAGAGGATATTGATTATATTCTTGAAAAGGTGCCTGAAATTGTCAGTTATTTAAGAGCTATGTCACCGCTTTGGGAAAAAATCAAAAAGGATGAAGCGGCTCAGAATTCTTAATTAATATTATATACATTATATAAAATCAAGGAGGTTTAAAATATTATGGCATATTCCGAAAAGGTTATGGACCATTTTGCAAATCCCCGCAACGTCGGCGAGATTGAAAACGCTGACGGTATCGGCGAGGTTGGCAACTCCAAATGCGGAGACATTATGAAAATGTACATCAAGGTTGAGGACGACGTTATTACCGACGTTAAGTTCAAGACCTTTGGCTGCGGTGCAGCAATTGCAACAAGCAGTATGGCTACCGAGATGATTAAGGGCAAGTCAATCAATGATGCGCTCAAACTTACAAACAAGGCTGTTATGGAGGCTCTTGACGGACTTCCGCCAGTAAAGGTACACTGCTCCGTACTTGCCGAGCAGGCAATAAAAGCCGCTATTTCCGATTACTACACAAGAAAAGGAATCGACCCCGAACCGTTTGTCGGAAAGGTTCCCGAGTGCGACGAGTGCGGTTGCCACTGATTAAAATTTAAATATAAATTGAGGACTGTTCATTTGCGTGAACAGTCCTTTTTCATATTTTTTAAATATGTTTTTAAAATTTGTCCGTATCTTGTCACTGTCGGTCTGTTAGTATATAGACATAGCAAAGGAAAATACTAAAATACCGAAAGGAGATATGTTATGATTTACATTTTACGTTGGATTTTTAAAGACTAATTATAATTATAATTATAATAATGAAAGGTCAGGACTCTTCCAAATGAATCCTGACCTTTTCTTGTGCGGTATTATTCAATAACGGTGTAGCCTTTATCCTCTACCGCTTTTTTTAGCGTTTCAAACGAAACGTCCTTTTCAAGCGTTACAACGGCTGTTCCCTTTTCGTGGCTTGCAACAGCCTGCGTTACGCCGTCAAGCTCTTCAAGTGTTTTTTTGACGGTAGCCTCACAATGAGGGCACATCATTCCTTCAATTTTGATTGTCTTTTCCATTTTTACATTCTCCTTTTCAATAGTTTTTACTGTTTCTGTTTTTATATTATTTTTGCGGATTTTTACAAAATTAAGCCGTAGTGCGTTTGTGACAACGCAGAAGCTCGAAAGGCTCATTGCCGCCGCCGCAAACATCGGGTTTAATCTCCAGCCAAACAGAGGTATAAACAAACCTGCGGCAATCGGAATTCCGATTGCGTTGTAGATGAAAGCCCAGAACAGGTTTTCGTGAATATTCCTTAGCGTTGCCCTTCCGAGCCGTATTGCGGCAGGAACGTCTGAAAGCCTGCTTTTCATTAATACTACGTCAGCCGCATCAATTGCTACGTCTGTTCCTGCTCCGATTGCTATGCCTACGTCGGCACTTGTAAGCGCAGGAGCATCGTTTATACCGTCACCGACCATTGCAACCCTGCCCTTTTGCCTGAGCTTTGAAACAACCTTTTCCTTACCGTCGGGAAGAACGCCTGCGATTACCTCGTCAACTCCTGCAAGCTTTCCGACTGCTTTTGCTGTTTTTTCGTTGTCGCCTGTAAGCATAACAACGTGCAATCCCATATTGTGAAGCTCTTTTACAGCCTCGGCACTATCCTCTTTTATTTCATCGGCAACGGCAATAATGCCGAGGAGTTTCTTTCCCTTAACGAAATATAAAGGTGTTTTACCTTCGTCTGCAAGCTTTTCTGCTGTCGTAATTGCCTTATTTGGAATCTGCGTAAACTCAGAAACGTACCTTAAATTACCGCCGTAAACTGCTTCACCTTCTAAAATTCCCGACAATCCGCTGCCTGAGAATATTTTTAATTCGTCAACTTCTTCGGTAATCAGTCCGTCCTCGCTCGCTCTTTTTACGACCGCCTTTGCAAGAGGATGCTCGCTTTTACATTCAAGTGCAAGAGCCGTTTTCAAAAGCTCGGTTTTATCGGACTCAAAGGCAAGAATATCGGTAACCTTTGGCTCGCCTTTTGTGATTGTTCCTGTTTTGTCGAGAGCGACAATTTTGATTTTGCCCGATTGTTCGAGTGATTCGGCGGTTTTGAACAAAATTCCGTTCTTCGCTCCTACACCGCTTCCCACCATAATTGCAACAGGAGTTGCAAGACCGAGCGCACACGGACAGCTTATTACAAGCACAGAAATCGCCCTCGCAAGTGCAGAACCAACGCTCTCTCCTACCATAAGCCAGACAGCGGCGGTGATTATAGCAATCGCAATAACAACGGGCACGAACACACCCGAAACCTTGTCAGCCGCCTTTGCAATAGGCGCTTTTGTAGCGGAAGCATCACTCACCATTTTTATAATCTGCGAAAGCGTTGTGTCCTCGCCTACTCGTGAGGCTTCGCATTTTATGAATCCCGACTGATTGATTGTCGCCGCTGAAACAACATCGCCTTTGCTTTTATCAACAGGTATGCTCTCGCCTGTCAGAGCCGATTCATTCACAGCACTGTTGCCCTCAATAATTATTCCGTCAACGGGAATGCTCTCGCCGGGACGAACGACGAAAATATCGCCTTTTTTTACCTTATCAACCGAAACCTGGGTTTCATTGCCGTCAACAAGTATTACCGCTGTTTTCGGTGCAAGCTTTATAAGGCTTTTGAGTGCGTCGGTAGTTTTGCCCTTTGAACGTGCTTCAAGCATTTTGCCGACTGTAATCAGCGTTAAAATCATAGCCGCAGATTCAAAATAAAGCTCATGCATATACGTCATAACGCCGTTCATATCGCCTGCAAGCTGTGCACTCGTCATTGCAAAAAGAGCATAGGTACTGTAAACAAACGCCGCCGAAGAGCCGAGTGCTACGAGCGTGTCCATATTCGGTGCACGGTTGAAAAGTGCTTTAAAGCCGCTTATGAAAAACTTCTGATTAATCACCATTACAGCCGCCGTCAGCAAAAGCTGAATCAAGCCCATTGCGATATGGTTATTCTCCATAAACTCAGGCAGCGGAAATCCCCACATCATATGCCCCATTGAAAAGTACATCAGCACTATAAGGAAAACAAGCGAGGCTATAAGTCTTTTAAGCAGCGCAGGAGTTTCGGTGTCTTTGAGATTATCGTCTTTTTCTGAATTATCGGATTTTCTTTCCGAGCCTTTGAGCGTTGCGCCGTAGCCTGCACTTTCAACAGCGGCTATAACCTCTTCGGGCTTTACATCTCCCTCAACGCCCATTGAGTTTGTAAGCAAACTTACAGAACAGGCGGTAACTCCGTCAAGTTTCAAAACAGCTTTTTCAACCCTTGCGCTGCAAGCGGCACAGCTCATTCCCGTAACATTATATTGCTTCATTTAATCATCTCACTTCATCAGTTTTTGCAAGGTATTGACAAGCTCGTCAATAGTTTCGTCCTTTCCCTCTCTTATATCATTTGCAACGCAGGTTCGGATATGATTTGCGAGCAATTCTTTGTTGAATGAATTAAGCGCCGCATTAACCGCCGCAACCTGAACGAGAATGTCGGTGCAGTATGCGTCCTTTTCTACCATACCTTTAATGCCCCTGATTTGCCCCTCAATCCTGCTGAGCCTGTTAATCAGCTTTTTGTATTCATCGGAATCACGCTTTTTAGTTTTGTTAGTACAACAACAATTATTTTCCATATTCATCACCTGTTATAAATTATACCCCTTAAGGGTATTTTTATTATATACCCCCTATAGGTATTTGTCAAGCAAAAAAATAAAAGACTGCACAAATTAGCTTGTGCAGTCAGAAGTATTTATTTCATCAAACCGTCTTTGTCGTAGTATTCCTTATCGGAAAGCTCTTCCTTTTCGTCAAGGTTATATTCGCTGTTCTTAAACAGTCCGCTCCCCGTTCGGTAATTGTGATTTGCATTTCTGCGGAATGTATAAGCAATAATTACAACCAAGACTAACAGCCAGAAAACAAGCCAGCCCATAATGATACTCCTTTTAAATTAAAGCAAAAATTGTGATATGTTGAATGATTGAGGACAGTATACTACTGAATTTTATGCTTGTCAATAATTTAATAAAAAATTTTCCACCCTAATAAAAGTGTCAAAACAGTAATAAGGCTGACGAAAAACTGTATTCCGCCAGCCTTTTCCACAACTTATTTAAACATATACTGTGCAGTGTCCATAATCGACTCTACGGTTCTCATTGCCTTGTTGGCTTTCTTTTTCAGTTTGGGGTTGTTGTCAACTGCGTTTTTGCTGATGACGCCTACCGCCATTCCTGCTGCAAGTCCGATTGCCGCTCCCTTTACCACATTCATCATTGAGTTTGAACTCACAAAACACACCTCCGTTTTTTATATGCAAGTTTATGCTTGCAATATTATTGTTTACGTTTTACAATATAATAAAAGTGATTTTTAAAGAAACAGGAGTGATAACTTTTGGCAAAACTCAATCTTGTGCTTGTTGAGCCGGAAATTCCGCAGAATACGGGCAACATTGCACGCACCTGCGCCGCAACGGGCGCAACGCTTCATCTTGTCAAACCGATGGGCTTTACCGTTGACGACAAAAAACTGAAACGTGCAGGTCTTGACTACTGGCATCTTCTGGACATTACATATTATGAAAGCATTGACGATTTTTTTGAAAAAACAAAGGGTGGAAATTACTTTTTCTTTTCAACAAAAGGCACTCACCGCCACAGCGACGTTGAATATCCCGACAACTGCTACCTGCTTTTTGGCAAGGAAACTAAGGGACTGCCTGAGGAGTTGTTATTACAGCACCCCGACAGCACGCTGCGTATTCCGATGATTGACGAGGCAAGGAGCTTAAATCTTTCGAATTCCGTTGCGATTGCGGCTTATGAGGTCTTAAGGCAGTGGGATTATCCCGAACTTTTAAACAAGGGTGAGCTTCACAATCACAAATGGTCGGAAATTAACAATTGCACTTAACAATTATTAAATTAAAATATTTTAATAAAGGAGCTACATTTATGAAAAAATACGAATATGTTACGCTGAGCACCAAAACAGGATTTTTCAGCACAAAATCTAAAAAGCACCGTGAAATCATTGACCAATATGCCGCAAGAGGCTATCGCTATGTCGGCTGGTTCCCGAGCAGCACAAGCAATATGCTGAGCGGAGTTATGGAAGAAGTCGATTTGATTTTCGAGCTTGATATTTAAAATCGGCTTTCAATAATCTTTCAAGAACAAAATATGCAGTAATTTTCAATCAAAACTTTTTTTATCTTTTCTATTGATAAAATGCGTATTTTGATATATAATATTCTTGACTGTGAAAATACTAAATTTTTACAATATTCTTCTAACACGAAAGGAATGTATTTCAATGAAACTCAACAAAGTTACCGTTGATGACCTCAATGTAAAAGGCAAAAAGGTTCTTGTACGCTGCGACTTCAACGTACCTCTCAAGGACGGCGTTATCACAAACGACAACAGAATCACAGCCGCTCTTCCCACAATTAAAAAGCTTATCGCTGACGGCGGTAAGGTTATTCTTTGCTCACACCTCGGCAAACCCAAGAACGGTCCCGAAGAGAAATTCTCTCTCGCTCCCGTTGCTGTAAGACTTTCTGAGCTTTTAGGCAAGGAAGTTGTTTTTGCAAACGATGACGAGGTTGTAGGCGAAAACGCTAAGAAGGCTGTTGCCGAAATGAACGACGGCGACGTTGTACTTCTTCAGAATACACGTTTCAGAAAAGAAGAAACTAAGAATCTTGAGCCATTTTCAAGTGAGCTTGCTTCTCTTGCAGACGTATTTGTTATGGACGCTTTCGGTTCTGCTCACCGTGCTCACTGCTCAACAGCAGGTGTTACAGATCACATCAAGGTCACAGCAGTTGGCTACCTTATGCAGAAAGAAATCGACTACCTCGGCAATGCTGTTGAAAACCCTGTTCGTCCGTTCGTTGCTATCCTCGGCGGCGCAAAGGTTGCTGACAAGCTCAACGTAATTTCTAACCTCCTCGAGAAGTGCGACACACTCATCATCGGCGGTGGTATGGCTTACACATTCTTAAAGGCTCAGGGCAAGGAAGTCGGTCTTTCACTCGTTGACGATTCAAAGATTGACTACTGCAAGGAAATGATGGAAAAGGCTGAGAAGCTCGGCAAGAAGCTCCTTCTCCCCATCGACACAACAATTGCCGCAGGTTTCCCCGATCCTATCGACGGACCTATCGACGTTCAGGTTGTTGACGCTGACAACATTCCTGCTGATATGGAAGGTCTTGACATCGGCGTTAAAACTCAGGAACTCTTTGCTGAGGCTGTTAAGAGCGCAAAGACTGTTGTATGGAACGGTCCTATGGGCGTATTTGAGAACCCCACACTCGCAAAAGGTACAATCGCTGTAGCAAAGGCTCTTGCTGATACTGACGCTACAACAATCATCGGCGGCGGCGACAGCGCAGCTGCTGTTATTCAGCTCGGCTTTGCTGACAAGATGAGCCACATCTCAACAGGCGGCGGCGCATCTCTTGAATACCTCGAGGGCAAGACTCTTCCCGGTATTGCAGTAATCGCTGACAAATAATTAAACCGAATTAATTTATGGGCGGGACCTCTCGCCCATATAATCTATATTTTTATTGTAATAAATTGCAACTTACTATCGTAGGGAACGACCCCCGTGTCGTTCCAATATACATTGATAAAAAATTTTATATTTTGCGATAATCGTAAATGAAAGGTTGATAGAAATGGATAAGACAAAGAGAAAGGCAATTATTGCCGGCAACTGGAAAATGAACAAAACTCCCTCTGAGGCTAAAGAGCTTCTCACAGCAATTATTCCTGCTGTTAAGGACGCTGACTGCGAAGTTATCGCTTGCGTTCCCTACGTTGATTTAAGCGTAGCTCTTGAGGTTACAAAGGGCACAAACGTAAAAATCGGTGCAGAAAACTGCCACTGGGCAGAAAGCGGCGCTTTCACAGGCGAAATCTCAACAGGTATGCTCAAGGAAATGGGCGTTGAATATGTAGTCCTCGGCCACTCTGAAAGAAGACAGTACTTCGGCGAAACAGACGAAACCGTTAACAAGAGAACAAAGGCTGCTCTTGCAGCAGGCTTAAAGCCTATCGTTTGCGTTGGCGAGCTTCTCTGGGAGCGTGAGTGCGACATCACAGAGGAAGTTATTGCAAGACAGATTAAGCTTGACCTCTTTGACGTTTCAGCTGAGGACGTTAAGAAAACAGTTATCGCTTACGAGCCTGTTTGGGCTATCGGCACAGGCAAGACTGCTACAGCAGAGCAGGCTGAGGAGGTTTGCGCATTTATCCGTGCTACTCTTGCAAAACTTTACAGCGAAGAAGTTGCTCAGGCTGTTACAATTCAGTACGGCGGTTCAATGAACGACGGCAACGCTGACGAGCTTCTTTCAAAGACTAACGTTGACGGCGGTCTTATCGGCGGCGCATCACTCGTTGCAGAGAAGTTTGCTGCAATCGTTAAAGCTGCAAGCAAGTAATTTTTGAGCACACGAAAGGATTTTGCTTTATGAAAAAACCTTTGATTCTTATGATTCTTGACGGTTTCGGAATTGCGCCCGAAAGCGGCAACGCTATCAAAGCTGCAAAGAAACCTAACATTGATAAGCTTTTTGCCGAGAATCCGATTACTCAGATTGGCGCATCGGGTATGGACGTTGGTCTTCCCGACGGTCAGATGGGTAACTCCGAGGTTGGCCACACCAACATCGGCGCAGGCAGAATCGTTTATCAGGAGCTTACAAGAATCACAAAGACTATAAACGAGGACAAGCTCAAGGACAACGAGGCTATTGTTTCGGCAATGGACAAGGCTCTTGAAAACGGCACTGCTCTCCACCTTATGGGACTTCTCTCTGACGGCGGAGTTCACAGCCACAACACTCACCTTTACGGTATTCTTGAGCTTGCCAAGAAAAAAGGACTTGAAAAAGTTTACATTCACGCTTTTCTTGACGGACGTGACGTTCCTCCGTCAAGTGCGGCTGACTTTGTTCAGGCTTGCGTTGACAAGACGGAGGAAATCGGCGTAGGTAAAATTGCTACTGTTATGGGCAGATACTACGCTATGGACCGTGACAACCGCTGGGAGCGTGTTGAAAAGGCATATGCCGCTATGGTTTACGGCGAAGGCGTTGAAGCTGAATGTCCCGTTTGCGCTGTTAAGAATTCCTACAAAGAGGACGTTACAGATGAATTCGTTGTACCCTCTGTTGTTAAGGGCGGCGCAACAATTCAGCCGAACGACAGCGTAGTTTTCTTCAACTTCCGTCCCGACAGAGCAAGAGAAATTACAAGAACTCTTGTTGACCCCGACTTTGACGGATTTGAGAGAAAGAAAGGCTTCTTCCCCGTTAACTTTGTTTGCATGACTCAGTATGACGCTACAATGCCGAATGTTGACGTTGCATTCAAGCCGCAGGTTCTCACAAACACACTCGGCGAGTACATTTCCGACAAGGGTATGACTCAGCTTAGAATTGCCGAAACAGAGAAGTATGCTCACGTAACATTCTTCTTCAACGGAGGCGTTGAGAAGCAGTACCCCGGCGAGGACAGAATCCTTGTTAAGTCACCCTCGGTTGCTACCTACGATCTCCAGCCCGAAATGAGTGCATATGAGGTTACCGACAAGCTTGTTCCCGCAATCAAGAGCGGCAAGTACGATATGATTATCCTCAACTTTGCTAACTGTGATATGGTTGGTCACACAGGCGTGTTTGAAGCGGCGGTCAAGGCTGTTGAGGCTGTTGACGAGTGCGTAGGCAAGGTTGTTGACGCAATAAAGGAAATGGGCGGCGTTGCTCTTATCACAGCTGACCACGGCAATGCTGACAAGATGGTTGACGATGACGGCGAACCATTCACTGCTCACACCACAAACCCCGTTCCGTTCTGCGTAATCGGCTACGATTGCGAGCTTAAGGACGGCGGCAGACTTGCTGACATTGCGCCCACAATGCTTCAGATTCTTGGACTTCCCCAGCCCGAAGAAATGGACGGCACAAGTCTTATTAAATAAGTTTAAAATTTTATAAAACCCTCACAGAGCATACGCTTTGTGAGGGTTTCTTTTACTTTACAGAAAATTGTACGGACACATTCGGGCAAATAAATTTAATAATTTCAATCTGCTTGCTCGACTTTTTAATACCAGTTCAGATATTTTACATAATATTTTTGTCCGTTAAATTCCAAATCATAAATATTTAGGTAAAGCTCATTAACACGTTTGGCAATTTCATTACAAAGAGGGTAATTTTGCAATTCTTCAAAACTGAGTGATGAAACATTCAGGCTACCGCAAAGCTTGAAATACTCCTCGGAGAAAAGGAAATTTACATAATCGGAATATCTGCTGTCAATACTCATTTCACCCTTATTCTCAAAACGGTAAAAAGAAGTATTCTTTATATCATTTGCTATCGGTTTATTGTAAATTTCGCAAAGTAAAGGATATTCACTGATTATCCGTTCTGCCAATTCACATCCGACAACTGTTAATCCGCTTACCATTACAGCCTGCATACTGCCGCAAATACATTTATTTTCATCAAATATCGGATATTCTTCAATAAAAACAGCATTATTAAAAATTTTACAAACAGTGCAAATTGCATCTTCGTTAAGCTTTACTGCGCTGATTATAATGCTTTTTTGCAAGTCGATATTATAATACTTTTTATGGTAATACATATTAAGCACAGTGTTCTGTAAGCTCGGTGAATTTTTAATACATTCCCTGCAAAAAGAATATTCATCATCGTTCAAGCTTTCTTTATCACTTGAAATATGGTCAAATGGGTTTAAAAGCTTTATTTTTTGATTGTCTGGGTTGACTCCATATTCAGCTTTCCAAATATTGTGCTTTATATTTTTATCTGTTTCAATGAACATAGTATTATCTCCGTTCGTTTTATACTTCTATGATACAATATCTGACAATTTAGTCAATAGACATGGTATGATTTTGTTTTAGAAAAACAAAAATTATTTATCAGCTGATTATAGTCTGCAATACAGTTGATGATTTGACAAATTTGGTGTAAAATATATAGAGAACTAATATATGGATAAGGAATATGTATGTTTAAATTGCGGAGATTTTTAAAGGACTACAAAAAAGAATGTATTATCGGGCCGCTTTGCAAGCTGTTCGAGGCTATGCTTGAGCTGTTTGTGCCGCTTGTTATGGCTAATATCATTGACGTCGGAGTAAAAAACGGCGACGGCGGCTATGTGCTGAAAATGGGCGGAGTTATGGTTCTGCTTGGAGTTGTCGGGCTTATGAGTGCGCTGGTGTGCCAATACCTTGCGTCAAAGGCTTCTCAGGGTGTGGGAACGAAAATCCGCAGGGAGCTTTTCTCTCACATTAACTCGCTCTCCCACGCTGAGCTTGACAAGCTTGGCACTCCCTCGCTTATTACACGAATCACAAACGACGTTAATCAGGTTCAGCAGAGCGTTGCTATGGGAATACGCCTGCTCACACGTGCTCCGTTTATCGTAATCGGTGCGCTGATTATGTCAATGATAATCAACCTGCAAATGTCGATTATATTCTTCATGGCCGCTGTGCTTATCGGAATAACGCTCTATCTTGTGATGACAAAGAGTATTCCGATTTACTCGGCTATTCAGAAAAAGCTTGACAGAATAGGACTTATTTCACGTGAGAATCTATCGGGCAACCGTGTTATCCGTGCGTTTTCAAAGCAGAAAAACGAGGAAGAACGCATTGACAGTGCAACAGAGGAGCTTGCGAAAACTTCAATCAGAGTAAGCCGTCTTTCTGCTCTGTTGAGTCCTGTTACCTATGCTGTTACCGATATTGCAATTATTGCAATTATCTGGTTCGGTGCAATTAACGTAAACAACGGCACAGGTATGCTTTCGGGCGACATCATTGCGCTTATCAACTATATGACGCAGATTCTGCTTGCTATGATTGTTGTTGCAAACCTTGTAATTCTGCTGACAAAAGCCAGCGCAAGCGCACAGAGAATTAACGAAGTTTTTGAAACACAGCCGAGTGTTGTTGAAAAAACTAACGATGAAATCAGTGTAAGTAAGAGTAATTCAACACCAAAGGTTGAATTTGACGACGTGACATTTTCCTACGGCGACGGCGACGACGAACTAAGCGACATAAGCTTTAAAATTATGCGTGGTCAGACCGTTGGCATAATCGGCGGTACAGGCTGCGGCAAAAGTACGCTTATTAACCTTATTCCCCGCTACTATGATGTAAAAAGCGGAAGCGTCAGCGTAGACGGTGTGAATGTCAAGAACTATCCGTTTATTCAGCTCCGCTCACAAATCGGCATTGTGCCTCAGCAGTCGATTCTTTTCAGCGGCACAATAAGAGAAAATATGAAGTGGCAGAACAAGGACGCAACCGACGAGGATATTATTTCTGCTCTCAAAACTGCACAGGCTTACGAGTTTGTTTCAAAGCTTGAAAAAGGACTTGAAAGCCACGTTGAGCAGGGCGGTAAGAATTTCAGCGGAGGTCAGCGGCAAAGGCTTTGCATTGCAAGGGCGATTGTCGGCAGTCCCGAACTTCTCATTCTTGACGACAGCTTTTCGGCTCTTGACTTTGCAACGGATGCGGCTTTGCGAAAAGCACTTAAACAAAGTACTACAGATATGACTGTAATCATCGTAACGCAGAGATGCTCAACGATTAAAAACGCAGACCTGATTCTTGTGCTTGACGACGGCAGACTGGTCGGAAAAGGTACTCACGATGAGCTGTTTGAAAATTGTGAAACCTACCGTGAAATCTGCCTTTCACAGTTGAAAGAAACGGAGGCAAAGTGATGAAAAATAAGTCGGTCGTTTCTAAAATTCTCAAAAAAATAAAGCCGTATTACGGCTATCTTTTGCTTGCGCTATTGAGCGCAGTTATCAGCGTTTCGCTCACGCTCTACATTCCGGTGCTTACGGGACAGGCTGTTGACAACATCATTGACGCAGGCAAGGTAAACTTTGAAAATATACTGCAAATTCTGATTTATATTGCTGTCGGTATCGTCGGTGTGACGGTTTTCCAGTGGATTATGAACTACTTTACGAATATAATCAGCTACAAGACGGTCAGGGATTTGCGCAGGGAGATTTTCGAAAAATTCAACAGCGTTCCTCTCTCCTATATTGACAGTCACCCTCACGGCGATTTAATCAGCCGTGTAATCAGTGACGTTGACGCTGTCGGTGACGGACTTACGCAGATGTTCCTGCAACTTTTTTCGGGTATTGTTACAATTATCGGCACGCTGATTTTTATGCTGATGATTGACTGGAGAATTGCGCTTGCGGTTGTAATTCTCACTCCGCTGTCGCTGTTTGTTGCGGCGTTTATAGGCAAGCTATCGCACAAGCGTTTCAGCGAACAACAGCTTTTGCAGGGTGAAATTTCATCATATGTTGAGGAGCACGTAGGAAATCAGAGAATTGTCAAGGCTTTTTCATATGAAAACAGGGCTATCGAGGACTTTGAAAAGCTGAACACAAAGCTTTATGACGTTGGATTCAAGGCGCAGTTTGCAGGTGCGCTTGCGAATCCGAGCACTCGTTTTGTAAACGCAATGGTATACGCCGCTGTCGGCATTTTCGGTGCGCTTACTGCGATTTCAGGCTCGCTGACTGTCGGTCAGCTTTCGTGTTTCCTCACCTATGCAAACCAGTATACAAAGCCGTTTAACGAGGTTACGGGAGTTCTCACTCAACTTCAAACTGCTATAGCCGCCGCAGGTCGTGTTTTTGACGTGCTTGAAGCCGAAAATGAAACTCCCGACTCGCCCGATTCACCGAAACTAAGCGAATGTAAGGGCAACGTAAAAATTGAGAACGTAAGCTTTTCATATAAAAAGGAAAAGCCTCTTATAAAGAATTTTTCGCTTGGCGTAAAAAGCGGCAGTAAGGTTGCGATTGTCGGTCCGACAGGCTGCGGAAAAACTACCTTTATTAATCTGCTTATGCGGTTCTACGAAACCGACAGCGGAAAAATCAGCATTGACGGAGTTGACATCAAGAGCCTTTCGAGGGACAATCTGCGCAGGCAGTTCGGAATGGTGCTTCAGGAAAGCTGGCTTTTCTGCGGTACGATTATGGAAAATCTGCGTTACGGCAACGAAAACGCAACAGATGAAGAAATTGTTTCTGCCGCAAAAGCCGCTTATGCGCACAGCTTTATCAGGCGTATGCCCGACGGCTACAACACTGTTATCAGCGAGGGCGGCGGCAACTTGAGTCAGGGGCAAAAACAGCTTTTGTGCATTGCAAGGGCGATGCTGACAAATCCAGCGATTCTTATTCTTGACGAGGCGACTTCATCAATTGATACACTGACGGAAATCAGAGTTCAGAAGGCTTTTGCAAAGATGATGAAGGGCAAAACAAGCTTTGTTGTTGCGCACCGACTCTCGACAATCAAGGAAAGCGATGTTATTCTTGTTATGAAGGACGGCAATATCATTGAGCAGGGCAATCACGAGGAGCTGCTCAAAAAGGGCGGTTTTTACAGTACGCTCTACAACAGCCAGTTTGCCGCAACGTAAATATCACAAAATACTAAAGCAGTCACAAACACAACGCTTGTGACTGCTTTTTATTAATCTGTGTTCGTATAATTATCCCCTATTTCACCAAAATAAATCTCTTCAATATAGTGTTCTATACCGCCGTCAAGAATCTGATGGTTTAATCTGTACTTTACAGGGATTTTCCTGAAATGAGTATCTTTTTCAAACTTCTCTATAATCTCATTTTCATCAAAGCTCGGTGTCCCTATGCTGTTTTTAAACTCTTGTAAAAATAAATTTACTTCATTCTGCGTAATATTTTCATTCAGAATATTTGATAGAAAGACAGAAAAAATTGATATAGGTGAATTGTCCAAGTTTAAAATATTGTCCTCGTTTGAAAAATCGTTTACATATAATACCGAGTATGTTTCATAGCCTTTTGTATCACTATTTCCGCTGTTAGCAAGATATATATTTATAAGAGCATCATTTTTAAAATGCAAATATATATTCCCAACGGTATTTGAAAAAGAATGGTCGTATGTATCATAATCCTCTATTTCGTTAAGTCTTATACATTCATCAATATCAGCAACATATTTATTGAAATGTTCTTCGGTTTCTTCTACAGAGATTCTTTTTGCATTGCCGCTTAAGCTGCAAGCTGAACAGAAGATTATTGACAATGCACATAAAAATAAACATATTATTTTCTTCATTTCTTTCACCTTATCTATTGACCTGAGTACCAATCCCAGTCGTACCTGTTACCCGGGAAAGCGTTTTCAAATTCTTCCTTTGTATATTCCTTCGGCTGATAGCGAGAATTTCCGTTTTCGTCAAGTGCAGGCGGCTCGTAAGCGTTTAAATCAAACTCATAGAAAATTCCGTCAAGATAAATATACAGCTTATAATCGTTCCATGCATACTTTGTGATGTCGCCTTCCAGAATTGTATAGCCGCCATAGAAAAATTCGTCATCAGCGGTAAGCTCTGTACTGTCACAGAGAATTACCTCATCATATTCATCAAAACATATATGAATCTGAATTTTGTTTGAAAATTCTAATGTGCCGCAATCTCTGCCGTAAACATACAGAGAATCGTCTGCTTCATCGTACTTTGCACCAAACATAAAGTCGAGTACTGCATCACAGCCATTTGGCAAAACTACGAAAATACCTACAACTTCACCTATCAGTAGAATTATAATTGATATAGACAGCAGGACTTTGTGTGATTTTTTAGTCATGGTTTTCTCTCCTATTATATCAGCGTATCATTTGAACAGTCTTTAGCACTTTATTGCCCACCCTTTCGGTATTCAAGCAAATCTCCGGGCTGGCAGTCAAGGGCTTCGCAGAGCTTCAGAAGCGTACTGATTTTTACTGCCTTTGCCTTGCCGTTTTTCAGAATTGAAATGTTCGCAAGCGTGATTCCCACACGGTTTGAAAGCTCGGTAACGCTCATTTTGCGTTTTGCAAGCATTACGTCAATGTTAAAAATTATCTGCCCTTCCATAGTATCACCTCATATTGTCAGGTTGCTTTGTTCCTGCAAAGCAGCGGCTTTTTTTACAAGATATGAAAGCACTGCTGACGCAACCGAAATTGCTATGCCGACAAACGACACAAGGCAAGCGCCAAGGAACATTGAAAAGTGGCACATTGACAAAAGCAGGAATACCGTTGCTCCGACAAAAAGGTAAATTGATGTTGCGAGTGAAAGTACAGAAACATTCTTAAGACGCTTTGAGTTTAGTTCTGTAAAAGAATTATCATCACCAATGCTTGTTGCAATTTTCCAGCCTAAGACGAGTACTGCATAGCACGGTACAGCCATAATAAGTATAAAAATCAGCCAAGGAAGAAAGCAGTATGAAAATTCGGGATACGAATCAACTAAGTCAAGTCCGATTACCGGAACGGCTATACCGAACAATGCAACTCCGCAAAGTCCGAGCAATACTATAATAAGCTTCATACGTTTTGATAAGGATTTCTGAGTCATATTAAAACCTCCCAATATTTTCCTTTGTAATTATCATATCACTGAGTAATCTGTTTGTCAATAATAATTTATCGTTTTACAATAAATTATTTTTAATTTACAATAACATTAACTCTGTTTTATTCTCAAAATATTATTGTCTTAAATCACATATAACAATTAAAACTAATTTATAGCTTGTTTTCAAACACATTTAGGGTATTTTATATAT
>DXYG01000053.1 GCA_019415925.1 Clostridiales bacterium | reverse complement strand
TGAAAGGACAAACCTTTAAAATCATATGAAGGAGAAAATTATGAGTATTATTGTTAGAAAAACATATTATTGGGAGTCTGATAAATGTAATCACATTGAAAAAGATCTTATTGAACTATTTGTACCTCAAACTCATAAAAGCAAAGAATACAAGAATTGGATTGCAATTCTTGATTTGAAAACTTGTTTAGTGTGTAGAAACTGTCATGGAAAAATATATAAATTCTATGAACAACCTCTTCAACAACCGCCGGTTCATAATAATTGTCGTTGTGAAATTGTTGAAATCGATGCTGTTTATGCGGGAGGGGCTACTCAAGACGGAGTTGCCGGTGCTGACTATGTATTAAAACAAACAGGAGCTTTACCGGATTGTTACATTACAAAAAAGACAGCTAAAAAATTGGGTTGGTCACCTATACTCGGAAATTTAAATATTGTTGCGCCAGGTATGCAGATAGGAGGGGATGTTTTCCAAAACAGAAACGGACACCTTCCTATAGCAGAAGGTAGAATATGGTATGAAGCAGATATAAATTATGATTTCGGTTATAGAAATCACCATAGAATATTATATTCGAATGATGGCTTAATATTTGCAACTTATGATCATTATATGACTTTTGTTCAGGTGCAGTAAAAGGAGGAAAAGGAAATGTTAACTGATGAATTAAAAAAATATATTTTGGACTTTTCAGAATGCAATTATTTAGGGGAAATTCATCAAAGAATTCAAACGGTCTTAGAATTGCCGGATTGGTATGGACAAAATTTGGACGCTTTATGGGATTCAATTACAGGTATTATGTATCTTCCTGCGGAAATCACTATTATTTTTCAACCGCAAACTATACAGGCATTACAGTTATCAGAAGAGGTTGATAAAATAATTACTGTTTTTAAGGAAGCTGCTAATGAATTTGGTGAAATTGTTTTGAATATTGTAAAGTAATGAAGTGATGCAGGGATTATAAATTCGTTGGTTCGAAACTACCATAAAATTTGGCAAAAACATCTTTTTGCTCAACCCTGACAAACACAAAAAATCCGAACTTTTTATTGAGATGAAAAGTTCGGATTTTATTTATGTATGATTGTAGATTGCTTTGCTTTTGAGCTTAGCAAATTCACGTTTTCTTACCCGAAAATATGAAGGCCGCTATGGATGTTATGGAGCAGTGGAAGCCCTTTTGCGAGAAATACAACTGCACTATTGCCAACCTTGCGCTTGCATGGATTCTTGCACAGGGTGATTTCATTAA
This sequence comes from Clostridiales bacterium, assembly GCA_019415925.1. Lineage (GTDB taxonomy): Bacteria > Bacillota > Clostridia > Oscillospirales > Acutalibacteraceae > Ruminococcoides. The sequence continues at coordinate 16,599 of DXYG01000053.1, read as the reverse complement.
TCTGCTCAGCGGTTTAACAACCGTAGCTCAGATTGAAGTTAATGTTAAGTCGGTAGACCTTGAGCTTGACCCGTCTGATGTTGCCGCTATGCGTGATATGGCAGAGGCTATTGACAAGTAAATTATTTATATAATTCACAAAAAATTCTTTACTTCTATTCTGAATTATGTTACAATATATACATAAAAGAACAGAAGGTCGGAGCTGAAGGAGAAGTATTTGTATCCGACCTCAGCCGTTTATAGGAACAGCGGCAGGAATTGATGTAACACCGATGACTTTGATTCTGACAGCGTTTCTTTCTATATGTACGGCAGTCGGTACTCCCACTATCCCCGTAGCAGGAACTACTATGGTGTATGTTGTTATGATGGGACTTGGATTTAATTCCGAGCTTTGTATGATTGGTTACTCGCTTGTCCTTGCAATGAATTACCTGCCCGGTATGGCTGTTATTACACTTAACGTAGTAGGCGACGCCGCTACAAATGTAATTGTAGGCCACAAAGAGGGTGTTCTTAACAAGGAAATATACAACAAAAAGTAATTCCTTATTGCTTATTACTGCTTTTCCATAATATTATCCCAAAACCCCCGGGATAAACAAACGGCTTCCGTGTAATTCATTTGCATTATACGGGAGCCGTTTTGCTATCTTGATAATTTAGCCTGCAAAAGCTATAATAATATTATCCTCTCTATTGATAATTATGGCGGTGAAACAATGAATAAAGATAAAAAGAGGTTTCTGGAATGTCTGTCAATGCAGTATCCCACAATCGACAGTGCCGCAACGGAAATTATAAATTTACAGTCAATTCTTAATCTGCCGAAAGGAACGGAGCATTTTCTCTCCGATATTCACGGAGAGTACAAGGCTTTTTCACACGTTCTGCGAAACGGCTCGGGCGCTGTAATGAAGAAAATAAACGACGTTTTCGGTGACACTCTCTCATCATCAGAAAAGAAAGAGCTTGCGTCGCTCATTTATTATCCGATTGAAAAGCTTGAGTATATAAAGTCGGAAAGCCTGAATACCTATGATTGGTACCGCACAACGCTTTACAGACTTGTGTCGGTCTGCCGTACAGTTTCTTCAAAGTACACACGCTCCAAAATCCGCAAGGCTCTTCCCGACAGCTTTAATTATGTAATTGAGGAGCTCATCACAGAGAAAAAAGAGGTTCTCAACAAAACCGCATATTACGAGGAAATCATCAATACAATTATCGAAATCGGATACGCCGACAAGTTTATTGAGGAAATGTCAAATCTTATTCAGCGCCTTGTCATTGACCACCTCCATATTATCGGCGACATTTACGACAGAGGCTCAGGCTCGCATTTTGTTATGGAACGCCTTTGCAATTACCACTCGCTTGACATTCAGTGGGGCAACCACGATGTTTTGTGGATGGGCGCGTCGGCAGGACAGACAGCCTGCATTGCAAACATTGTACGTACAAGCCTTTTGTACGATAACGTGTCGGTGCTTGAAAACGGCTACGGAATCAGCATTTTGCCGCTTATGCTCTTTGCTATGAAAACCTACGGCGACGACCCTTGTACGCAATTTAAAATCAGGAGCAAAAACAGCGACGCTTCCGAAATCAGGCTTGAAATGAAGGCTCACAAGGCAATTTCAATTATTCAGTTCAAGCTTGAGGGACAGCTTATAAGCGAACACCCCGAATATAAAATGGAGCACAGAAAGCTTTTGCACAGGATTGATTTTGCAAACAAAACGATAGAGCTTGGCGGCAAAAGGTATAATCTTACCGACGGCAATTTCCCGACCGTCAGTCCCGATTGTCCGTATGAGCTTACGGAAGATGAAAAGGAAGTCGTACGAAAACTCAGATACGCCTTTGTAAGCTGTGAAAAGTTAAAAAAGCATATCAGTCTTTTGCTTAGCAAGGGCAGTCTGTATAAGGTGACAAACAACAATCTGCTGTTTCACGGCTGTATTCCAATGACCTCTGACGGTGAGTTCCGCAAAACCGATATACTCGGAAATTCTCTCTGTGGAAAGGCTCTGTACGACAGCTTGGAAAGCTGTGCAAGAAAGGCGTTTCTGTCAGTAAACGAAGTTGAAAGGAAAAACGGCAGGGATATACTCTGGTATCTCTGGAACGGAGCCGATTCTCCACTTTACGGCAGAGATAAAATGACCACATTTGAACGGTACTTTATTTCCGATGAAAGCACCCACATTGAAACAAAGGACATTTACTACACCCTGATTGACAACAGGGAAACTGCCGAGAAAATCTTTGATGAATTTGGCGTAAAAGGGGAGAACAGGCACATAATAAACGGTCACGTGCCCATACATCATCAGGAGGGTGAAAATCCCGTAAAATGCGGCGGCAGAGTAATAATCATTGACGGCGGCTTTTCACGTCCGTATCACAAGGTTACGGGAATTGCAGGCTATACTCTGATTTACAATTCCTACGGACTTATGCTTACCGCTCACGAGCCGTTTCGCTCAGTCGGCGAGGCGATAAAAGACTGTACTGATATGCAGACGCACAGAGTTGCCTCTGAGGTAGCAGACAGGAGAATCCTTGTAGGCGATACCGATAACGGCGCAAAAATAAAAGAATCAATAAGCGACTTAAAAGAGCTGATTAACGCCTACCGTTCGGGTGAAGTCCGACAGAACAAGCATCGGTAAATTTTAGTAAACACTGAATAAATCACGTATAAATACTGCACCTCACGTCTGTAAGATGTAAGGTGCAGTTTTTACATTACAATTTAAGAGTACTATTGTAACTTACCTGTCAAAAAATGCAACTTGCTTTTATTGAATTTAAATTCTGTTTCTGTTATGATAGAATAAAGTTGCAGGCAGGGAGGTCAGACAATGTTCAAGATAACGATTACGCAAATCGGAGAAAACGATGAGGAAGAAATCATCGTCAAGTGCCGTGAAATCAGCGATGAGGTACTCTCAATTGTTGAACGGCTCAAAAAGAATGAGGCTATGCTCCTCGGCAGCAGGGAAGGTGAGATGTTCCGAATTGCGCCGAAGGATATTTACTACATTGAGTCGGTTGACAACAAAACCTACATTTATCTTCAAAAAAACGTCTATGAATCAAAGCTCAAGCTTTACGAGCTTGAAGAACAGCTCGTCAGTACAAAGCTGTTCAGGTGCTCAAAGGCTATGATACTGAATATTTCAAAAATCCGCTCGGTATCGCCGTCAATCAACGGCAGGTTTGAGGCAAAGCTGACAAACGGCGAAACGGTGATAATTTCACGCCAGTATGTGCCGAATCTGAAAAAACGTCTTGGAATGTGAGGGATAATAATGAAAGATACAGTTAAACTTGTAATTTCGCACTTTTTTATAATATCAACAGGAGTTTTCTTTGTAATGAGCCTTTCAAATCTGCTTTTTGAAGGTAACGAGCCGTTGTCGCCCGAACTGCCGTGGGAGATATTTCTGACAGGCATCTTGGGAGCGTTGCCGTCTTTTCTGTTCAGCTTTAAAAACGAGCCAACGAAAAAGCAATTTAGGGTGAGAACAGTAATTCATTTTATTGTAATTGAAACTGTAGTGATGACCGAGGGAGCACTGTTTGGGTGGTACGGAGGCCTTGCTGACGCTTTGGTGCTTTTTGTTGTTATTCTTGCTGTGTATCTGTTTGTATGGGCGTACAGCTACTTTATGAATATGCACCTTGCAAGCGACATCAACGCCGCACTCAAAAGATTCAACGAGGACGACGAGGACGAAATTTAATGCATTTCACATAATCAATTCTGCACCTTACATCGGGTTTTGCACAACTCGGTGTAAGGTGTCTTTTTTATTGCTTTTTTGTCTGTTACAATAAGGTCACGACAGGAGGAAAGCTTATGAAAAAGATAATTGAAGTTCAGAATCTTGTAAAAGATTACAAGGACGTTCACGCAGTGAGGGATATTTCATTCAGCGTTGACGAGGGTTCGTTTTTTGCGTTTCTCGGAGTAAACGGAGCAGGAAAATCAACTACAATCAACATACTATGTACGGTGCTTGAAAAAACATCGGGAGTTGTAAAGATAGGCGGTTATGACCTTGATACGCAGAAGTCAAAAATCAAGGACTTAATCGGAATTGTTTTTCAGAATCCCGTGCTTGACAAACAGCTCACGGTAAAGGAAAACCTTGTTTCACGTGCGGCATATTACGGTTACACAAAGGCGGAAACGAGGAGCAGGCTTGACGAGCTGACGGAAATTTTTAATCTCACCGAAATTCTTAACAGGCGTTATGCAAAATTAAGCGGCGGTCAGCGCAGGAGAGTTGACATAGCCAGAGCACTTATAAACAGACCGAAAATCCTCTTTCTTGACGAGCCGACTACGGGACTTGACCCGCAGACAAGAATTCAGGTGTGGAACACTATCCACAAGCTCCGCAGAGAAACAGGACTTACGGTGTTTCTGACAACCCACTATATGGAAGAAACCGCCGACTGCGACAACGTTGTGATTATCGACTCGGGCAAAATTTCGGCAAACGATACTCCGCACAACCTCAAAAAGCAGTACGCTCATAACAGACTTGTGTGGTACACTCCGAAATCCGACGGTACAGAAAATCTGATTAAAGGCGAAAAGCTGGATTTTGAATATATCGGCGACGCTTATAAAATAAAAATTGCCGACAGCGGAGAGGCTACAAGGCTTATAACAAGCTATCCGCAAATCAGCGATTATGAGGTTATCAAGGGAAATATGGACGACGTATTTCTTACAATTACGGGAAAAAGGCTTGGTGAATAATATGGTTAAGACATTATGCGCATACAAGGGAATGACGCTTCGCAACATAAAGGTTTATCTTAAGGACAGAATGGCGATTATACTTTCAATGCTGACGCAGATTATCGTGCTCGGACTTTATCTGCTGTTTTTAAAGGGCAACTATCTTGATACCGTAAGGGAAAATCTCGGCGAGCTTGAAAGCCTTGTGACTGACGGAGCAATTGAGGCGCTCATAAATTCGTGGCTTATCGCAGGCGTAATCGGAACATCGGTAGTAACCGTTGCGCTCAACTCGCTTTCGGTAATGGTTTCAGACAAGCAGAACAAAATCAACTACGACTACGGTGCATCTCCCGTAAAGGGAAGTACGGTTGTGCTGTCGTATTTCAGCGGTGCAGTAGTCAACACAATTATGATAAGCTCCATTCTGCTTACGGCAGGTCTTATCTTCATCGCAGTCGGCGGAACGTTTGTTTACACCTTTACCGACATTCTCTGCATTTACGGACTGACAGTGCTCGGTTCTGTTTCATCAACACTTTTGCTTATGCTGTTTGCATCATTTTTCAAGAAAAGCTCTACCTTAAGCTCATTCAACGTGATGATTTCAGCGGCAATCGGATTTGTAATCGGCGCATATATCCCTGTTTCGCAGTTCGGCGAGGGCGTGCAGACGGCTGTAAACCTTGTTCCCGGCTCGCAGATTGCAGGAATGATGAGAAATGTGCTTATGAACCCAGCAATTGAGAATATCAACGATATGTTAGGCGGTGCAGACAAGGGAATGTTTGCCGAAAGCGTAAAGGAAATTTTTACACTGAAAATGAATTTGTTTGACAACGAAGTAGGCTTCGGCTTTATGATGACATATTCGCTTATCGCAATAGCAGTATTTCTGATTCTGAACCTCGTATCATACAAATTCAGCTCAATTTCAAAGGAATAACAGGATAACGAAAAGGCGATTGCAAACGCAACCGCCTTTTCAATATATTTTATGGTTATACCTTTGTAAAGGAAACGTATGTGCAAAATCGTAGCGAGCGACGCCCTCGTCGCTCAAAAAACGTTACCTATATATCAATTTAAAATTCGGGGATCCGTTTTTACCTAAATATCCGTTTTTTCCACTCGAATTGCGTGTCGAGGCACTCGACACGCTTACCAGATTCCGAGGACGTGCTGCATTAAAATGCTTACGCCCGTAATCGCAACCCAGCAGGTGAAGCCTAGCATAATCGGCTTGCCGCCTGTTTTTACAAGCTTTACAATGTTGGTGTTAAGTCCGATTGCCGCCATAGCCATTACAATGAAGAATTTGCTGAGCTGTTTTAAAAATCCGAAAATACTGTTTGCAATATTAAGAGCCTGTCCTGTCAATACAGAAGTTGCAATTGTCGTGATTACCGATGCAAGCACAAAGTAAAGAATGAACATCGGGAAAATCTTTTTCAGGCTTACCTTAGTTTTTGAGCCTGTGCTTCCGTTTTTCTCTTTTCTCATTCTGACAAAGGCGAGAACAAGAGTTATCGGGATAATTGCAAGCGTTCTTGTCAGCTTTACGATTGTCGCAGAGTCAAGCACCGTTGAGCCTGTGCCGTGCATTGAATCCCACGTTGAAGCGGCGGCAGTTACCGACGAAGTGTCGTTTACTGCTGTTCCTGCAAAGAGTGCAAAACCCTCGTTGCTCATTCCGAGAAAACCGCCGAGCGTCGGGAAAATCAGAGCCGCAATAACGTTGAAAAGGAAGATTACCGAGATTGACTGTGCAATTTCCTCATCGTCAGCGTCAATTACGGGAGCGGTTGCGGCAATAGCCGAGCCGCCGCAGATGCTTGAGCCGACTCCGATAAGCGTTGCCGTTTTTGACGGAACTTTTAAAAGCTTGTACATTATAAAAGCAACAATAAGTGAAGTTGCAATTGTTGACAGAATTATCGGGAGCGAGGTAAGACCAACCTTACCGATTGTCGCAAGGTTAAGACCGAAACCGAGCAGGATTACTGCATATTGAAGAATCTTTTTTGAGGTGAAAGCAATACCGCTTGTGAATGCGTCCTTCTTTTTAATGATAAGCGAAAGAAACATTCCGACGATAATCGCAATTACGGGTGCGCCGATAACCTCAAGCGCAGGAACAAACATTACAAGAAACCAAGACGGAACTGCAATTGCAAGGCAAAGCAGTATTCCCAAAACATATTTTTTCATAGAATACCCTCCGTTTTATTTAAGCAAATTAGTTAAGATTTTATCTGCATCTAAGTTTTCGTAGGGACACGGCGTGCCGTGTCCAAAAAACGTTACCTATATAACAAGTTATCTGTCGGGCACCGTTGTAAAAAACTGTACCGATTTTTATTCCCGAATTGCCTGCCGAGGCACTCGGCTAAAAGTCCCAGTCGGGGATAAAGTCGGTGCTTGCCGAGGTCAAATCCTGCGTAAAGCCGTCAAGTCCGAGAGAATAAAGCGCCGATTTTACCTTGTCGTATTCACGGCGTGTTATTGTACGGTTAATTTTCGGAAAATCGTGAGCCTTGTTAACAGGCACATACTGACACATAAGGCTTACAAGCACCTGTTTGTCGTAGCTGCGCTTTATAATATCAAGCACGCCAAGGCTGTTTTTTGTGTGAGAAGGAAGAATCAGGTGGCGCACAATTACGCCCTTTTTCATCATACCGTCAGAGTCAAATACAGGCGTTCCGACCTGAAAAATCATCTCTTTAATTGCGGCTGAGGCGGTGTTTACGTAGTTCGGCGCAGAGGAATATTTTATTGCGAGAGCGTCGTCGGAATACTTGAAGTCGGGCAGGTAGATATCGACAAGACCGTCGAGAATTGACAGAGTTTTCGGGCTTGTGTAGCCGCTGCAATTGTACACAACCGGTACTGACGGCTTGTAAATGTCAAGGCTCTCTGCAACCGCAGTAACGTAGTGGTCGGCAGTAACAAGGTTAATGTTGTGCACACCTGAGCTTTCAAGCCGTTTGTAGCAGTCTGCAAGCTCTTTGGGCGTTACGGCTCTGCCCTTGTGACCGTCGGAAATTTCGTAGTTCTGACAGAAAACGCATTTTAAAGTACAGCCCGAAAAAAACACAGTGCCGCTGCCTTTTGTACCGCTTATGCAGGGTTCTTCACCAAAATGCGGTGAAACTCTTGCAACAACAGGCAGAGTGCCTGCACCGCAAAATCCGTTGCCTTGATGCTCGGTGCGGCAGGCGTTGCATTTTCTCGGGCAGAGATTGCAAATCATAAAAAATCACCCCGACTATTGTAGCACAAATACTAAATAAAGTCGAGGGTGGATTATAGCAATATTATATGCAAAAATCAGTAAGATAGTCTTCCACAATATCATCAATATGACACAATTCTATTTCAAGCTCGTTGCACATATTTACAAGCAAAGTAATATCATTATAGTTTTTTGTAATTCTGTCAATTGATTTAACAAGCTTCCCTTGTGAGAAAATATCAATACCGTACTCATTTTCAGAACAATATTTTATGCAATTAAATTTATATTCTATCATTATATCCCGTACTTTCGCCGTATGTTAATTTAGTTCACTAAAAATCATACCATTCCAATAGGAAAATGTCAAGATATTTACATAAAACAACATAATATTATTTAAATATCGTAAGTATAAACATTTTTTATTATATTGCTGATGATTTTTTGCACTAATATTACATTGCTTTTTTACAGAAAAAAAATATAGTAATAATTATTTTGAATTATTTTATTGAAATATATAGGAAAATATTGTATAATTTTATATGCGAATATATTATTACTTGCGGATTATATATCGCATATTGCTTTTACGTTGGAAGCAATGCGAAATACTCACAAACTTTTTTGAAATTCGTGTCTGTTCAGGAAACGGGAGTGTAGATAATAGGAGTTTTTAATGATTTATCTTGAAAACCTTAGAAAGGAATTTAAGAAAACAATCAAGGAACCCGGCTTAAAAGGCAGTTTAAAGTCATTTATTAAGCCGAAAAAGGAGATTGTCGCTGCGGTTAAGGACATTTCCTTTGATGTAAACGAGGGTGAAATCCTCGGCTTTATCGGTCCGAACGGTGCAGGAAAATCTACCGTTATCAAGATGCTTACGGGCATTCTTTCGCCTACGTCGGGAAAATGTACAATTAACGGAAAAGACCCTCAGAAGGACAGAAAAACATATTTAAAGGAAATCGGCGTTGTGTTCGGTCAGAGAACTCAGCTTTGGTGGGATTTGCCGCTTACAGAAATGTACACGGTGCTCAAGGAAATTTACGAGGTTGACGACAGCCGTTTCAAAAAGCGTATGAGCTTTTTGAACGAGGTGCTTGAGCTTGACAGCTTTATCAACAGCCCTGTGCGCACCCTCTCGCTCGGTCAGCGAATGAGAGCCGACATTGCGGCGTCGCTTCTGCACAGTCCGAAGGTGCTTTTCCTTGACGAGCCGACAATAGGACTTGACGTTGTCGTAAAGGACAACATACGCAAAGCGATTGCGAAAATCAACGAGGAGGAGCACACAACCGTTGTGCTTACAACTCACGACCTGGAGGATATCGAGCTGTTGTCAAAGCGAATTGTTATGATTGACAAGGGCAGTAAGGTGTTTGACGGAAAAATAACAGATTTAAAGGAAAAGTACGGTCAGATGAGGGAGCTTGCGTTTGTAAGTCCCAATGAAAATGCGCTGAAAGCCCTCGGCTATGCCGAAAAATTCGGACTTTCCGATGACGACTTGATTCTGGAGCAGGACGGTACAAGCTGTAAAATCCGCTTTAACAGCGCAATAGTGCCTGTCAGCGATATGCTTTCCTACACCCTCTCGAAAATCAACGTCAAGGATATTAACGTAAAAGACGCTGATATTGAGGAGATTATCCGCCGCATTTACAAGGAAGGGGTTGAGTGATTTGCGCAGAAAGCTGAAAATCTATACCCCTTTTATCAACGCAGGAATGCAGGAAATGTCAACCTATAGGGCAAACTGGCTTTTCTATATTCTCGGTGACGTGCTTGCCTGTTTTGTATCATTCTTCGTTTGGGAGGCTGTTTTCATCTCAAACGGCGGAGAGTCGTTTATGGGCTTTGACAAGAGCGATATGGTTGTGTATATCTTTATGTCGTTTCTGACAGGTCAGGTGATAAGCAGCGGAGGCACCTACAACATCGGCGAGGAGGTCAAGGACGGCTCTATCGCAATGAGAATGATTAAGCCGATAAGCTACAACGCAACCTTTCTTTTTCAGGAAATCGGCAACAAGCTTATGGAAATCGGCGTGATTTTTATTCCGCTTGTTTCAGGCGTTGAAATTTACCGCTTTGCCGTTACGGGAACTTTAAAATTTGATATTTTAAAGTTTTTAATCTATCTTGTTTGCTGCGTGTTTGCGTATGCAATCAACTTTTTCTTCAATATCTGCTACGGCTTTACGGCGTTTGTATTCAAAAACCTCTGGGGCTCAAATATGCTCAAAAATACGGTAGTCAGCTTTTTGTCGGGCGCAATAATTCCGCTTGCGTTTCTGCCCGAAGTGCTTAAGAATGTGCTTATCTGCCTGCCGTTTTCGTCGCTTACATATACGCCCGTAATGATTTATATGGGAATGTATACGGGTTATGAGCTGTTGTTCTTCGCAGGAGTCCAGATTTTCTGGGCGGTCGTTTTCTGGCTGCTTTCAAAGGTAATCTGGAAGTGCGTAATCAACCGACTTTCGGTTCAGGGAGGTTGATTGTATGTTCAGAGAGATTAAAAGAGCCTTAAAAATGCACCGCATTTTCATTGTGCAGGAGCTTAAAAGATTCACCGAATATAAGGGCGACTTCCTTACAGGTGCAGTCGGCTTGCTGCTTGCACAGCTTTGCAATATTATTTTTATCTCGGTAATCTTCGGTCAGATTCCCGAGCTTATGGGCTGGAAATACAACGAGGTAATGTTTATTTACGGCTTTTCGCTGATTCCAAAGGCGCTTGACCATTTGTTCTTTGACAACCTCTGGTCTGTCGGCTATTTTATCGTGCGCAAGGGCGACTTTGACAAGTACCTTACACGTCCGATAAATCCGCTTTTCCACGTTATGGCTGAGAAATTTCAGGTTGACGCATTCGGCGAAATGGTAATAGGAATCATTCTTCTGTCCTGTTCACTGCCGTCAATCGAGGTTGAATGGGGAATAGGCAAGGTACTGCTTGTAATTGTAGCAATAATCTTTGCATCGTTCATTTATACCGGAATAAAAATAGGAACGTCTGCAATTGCGTTCTGGACAAAGCGCAGCGGAAACATAACCTTTATGTTCTATATGGTAAACGATTTTGTAAAGTACCCGATTGACATTTACAACAACGTTGTCCGTTCGGTGCTTACATATATCATTCCGTTTGCGTTCACGTCGTATTTTCCTGCTCTCTACTTCATTACGGGAAAAAATCCGCTTTTCAACATAGGAATGACAATTGTCGTTGCGCTGATTGTAATGACAATCGGGGTACTTATCTGGAACAGGGGAATCAAGGCATACGAATCAGCAGGAAGTTGATGTAATATGATAGACTTTATTTCTGACAATTTCATACTTTGCATAACGGCAGTCTATGTGCTGCTGGGAATGGTAATGAGCATCAAGCTGAAAAATTCCGATATGAAAATTGTAGACAAATACGGCAAAAGCTTTGCGGAAATTCCGTTTCGCATAAGACACAGGATTTTGCTTAACGGAAAATGGATAAAAATTCAGTGCGCAATAACGGTTGTGATGATTTATGCAGTAATGCTTGTAAGGCTGAATAGAATTTTTTCGTTGCTTTTTGCTGTGCTTATTGCACTTCCTGTTTCCTTTTTGCTTGCATTTGTTTTCTTTGAGGGAATACTTTTTGTGTCGGCATTTGTGCGCAAGCTGATTTCCGTAAACAGCGCCTCGCTCAATGTTATGTTTTCGTCAATAATCTTTATTTTGGCGTCACTCTGCGTCGACTTTGCAACAAGAGAAAGCCTTAATTTCAATCAATTTATTTTGTCGCTGATTTGCCTTGGCTGTTGCTATGTTATGATGCTGTTTGTGCTGATTCTTGTGCTTAAAGAGGCTAACAGCGGTGACAGTCTGCTGACTTTCAGAAATATCTGGAAGTCGGCAATCCTGATAATAATGCTTTTTATCATCGTTCTGTCGCTAATGTCCTGCTGTTGCCTTTTGCACAACGCAAATGCTTTTGACGGCGTTAAATACGGATTTGCCGATATTTTCTACTATACGGTTATTACCTTTGCAACTGTGGGCTACGGCGATATTGTGCCTGTTTCATTGACGGCAAAGGCTGTATCGGTTCTGACGGTTATTACGAGTATATTGTGCATTACCGTTCTGCTCAGCGAAATTGCAGGATTGAAAAAGAAGTCAGATGATAAACGATAATTTGCGGCGAAGCCGCCGCAGGCAAACCGAGTGGAAAAATCGGATTGTTTGGATAAAACGGTTGCCCGAATTATAGATTGATATATAGGTAACGTTTCGGGCGACCACACAGGATCGCCCCTACGGAATAAAATAAACTGTAGGGGCAGCCCTATGTGGCTGCCCGTTGGGTAACAATAAATGCTTCCTTTACGTAGGGGACGGGTTCCTACACGTCCCATTCACAAAAATTGCAATGCAATTTTTGTGTGGACACGGAGTGAGTGTCCCTACGTCAACGTTGCTATAATTCTAACGCTAAATTATGGTGTAGCTCACTAAAATAGATTACGGTTTTATTTACTATCAGGTGAACTCTGCGTCATTTGGATATTTTAAACAAAAAGCGTTCGTAAACTTTGGCTTACGGACGCTTGTTTTATTCTAATATAGAAATATTTATTGATAGATAATTGATAAAATATAATTAACGCACTATGCAATTTTTAGTGTATATTTATAAGAGGTGAGATTGATGAAATTCAGAAAACCGTTATCGTTATTGCTTTCTGTTGCAATGGTTGCGGGCATGGCTTCGTTTGCGGCTGACGCTGTTGTAACGAACAATGCCGAAGTATCGGCAGGCAGCTACTACAACGCAAACTACCTTGAAACCTATGCAAAAAGTGCATATAACGAAGCAGGTCTTGGCTCCGTATACAGCAAGACCTCTACAACATGGAAAACCTGGTCGCCTGATGCTACTGCTGTTCAGGTAAAGCTCTACAAGACAGGCTCAGACAGCGAATCGGGTGCAGACGTAATCGGAACATATCCGCTTACGAAAAACAGCACTACCGGCGTGTGGTCAACAACGCTTTCTGGTGACTACAAGGACGTTTACTACACATACCTTGTAACGGTAAACGGCTCAACAAACGAAACTCAGGACGTTTATTCAAAGGCAGTCGGCGTTAACGGCAACCGTTCAATGGTTGTTGACCTCGACTCAACCGACCCCGATGGTTGGGACAGCGATAATCACGTTCTTTTTGACAGCGCAGCAGAGGCTGTAGTCTGGGAGGTTCACGTTCGTGATTTCTCGGCGTCAAGCACCTCGGGCGTAAGCGCAGAAAATCAGGGCAAGTACCTTGCTTTTGCAGAGGGCGGCACAAAGCTTAATTCCGATACAAGCGCAAGTGCCGTTTCAACGGGAATTGATTACCTTGTTGAGCAGGGAATCAACTGCGTTCAGCTTATGCCTGTTTACGACTTCCAGTCGGTTGACGAGTCAAAAGCAAGCTCTTCTTCAAACCGCAACTGGGGTTATGACCCGCAGAACTACAATGTTCCCGAGGGCTCATATTCATCTGACGCATACAACGGCAACACGAGAATTACCGAGTTCAAGCAGATGATTCAGGCTCTCCACGACAGAGGAATCTCGGTTGTTATGGACGTTGTTTACAACCACACCTACGCAACCGACGGCTCGTGCTTCTCAAAGACAGTTCCCGGTTACTACTACAGAAAAACATCCTCAAGCGGCTACTCCAACGGCTCGGGCTGCGGAAATGAAACCGCATCCGATAAGCTGATGTACAGAAAGTATATGATTGAGTCAATTAAATACTGGGCAGAGGAATACCACATTGACGGCTTCCGTTTCGACCTTATGGGTATTCACGACATCACGACTATGAATACAATCCGCACTGAGCTTGACAATCTCTACGCTGACGGCTCAGGCAAGAAAATCCTTATGTACGGCGAGCCCTGGGCGGGCGGTACTGTTGCGATTTCCGACGGTTGTTCGCAGTCAAAGGCTTCTTCTCTTGATGCAAGAGTAGGTATGTTCTGCGACTCCTATCGTGACGCTATCAAGGGTGACACAAACGGTACCGGTACAGGCTTTATTCAGGGAAATAATGACGGAACCTACGGCGTAGTAAACGGCGTAAAGGGTAAAGGTTTCAGTGCAAAAGCTCCATCGCAGACAATTGCCTATGCCGACGCTCACGATAACCTGATTCTCTGGGACAAGATTGTAAAGAGCAACGGCTCTTCAAGCTGGAGTTCAACCTCTTCAACGTTCAAGAATCAGCTTAAAGAGGCTATGACACTTCTTATGACCTCGCAGGGTATTCCGTTTATGACGGCAGGTTCGGAGTTCTGCCGTACAAAGCAGGGCGACCACAACAGCTACAAGTCAAACGATACAATCAATGCAATCGACTGGAACAGAGTTAAGACCTACTCCGATGTTGCGTCATATTACAAGGGACTGCTTGAAATCAGAGAAAACTACACACCGATGAAGGGCAGCTCGTTCAGCACACCGACCTTCCAGTCAAGCTACGGCTATGTTGTAGCATATACATATTCAAACAGCAAGTCCGACGAGTGGGGCAAGGTTTGCGTGCTTGTAAACAGCGGCACACAGGCTTACTCAATCAGCCTTGACGGCAGCGGCTGGACGGTAGTTGCAAACGGCACAAGCGCAGGACTCAAGAGCCTCGGCACAGTTTCGGGCAGCAGCTATTCAATTCCTGCAAGAAGCACGGCTGTTCTTGTTCAGAGCTCTACATTCTCACAGCTTAAAGTTGCCGAAACAAATTACGGTACACTTACTATTAATCACGTTGACGAAGACGGCAATGTTTTAAAGACTTCAACAGCAAAATACAGAGAAGGCTCAACCTACCGTGCACTTCCCGACAGCACAATCCTCTTTGACCACTCTCTTAAGAGCACAGAGGGCACAACCTCGGGCAAGGTTGTCGGAGGAGAGAATTACACAGTAACCTTTGTTTACACCTCCTCGGGCGTTGAGTCGGGTTACCTCACCGTTAAATACGTCAACAGCAGCGGCACTTCAATTAAGGACGGAACAAGCTATCACCTCAGAGCAGGCGACAGCTACGAAATTCCTGCCGCAGTAATTCAGGGCTATCAGCTTGACGTTGACAAGTATCCTGCCGAAAGCTACGGCACATTCAGCGGTAGTGACAAGACAGTCACATTTACCTATAAGGACCTTGACAACACTTCATCAACCGTTCACTACTACAACTCAAACGGTTGGGCAGACGTTCGTTGCTACGCTTACAACGACAGCGACAATAAGATTAACGGTCCTTGGAAAGATGCAACAAAAATGACAAGCGAGGGCAACAACTGGTATGTATGCACAGTTCCCGCTTCATTCGCATATGTAATGTTCCATCCTACTTCACCGGAAAGTGCACAGGAGCCCGGTTCGGGCGAGCAGGGTTATCCTGTTTCGGGCGAAGTGTGGATTCAGAACAAGACAATTACCTGCAGCAGCAAGGTAATCACAAGCCACATTGACGTTGCAACAGGTAAGAAAATTGCCGACGACGTTGTTGATAATCAGGCAAAAACTACAAGCACAAGCTCGTACACAACCTCTGCACTTTCGGGCAGAACAGATGTAATTACTCCCTCAAACGCACAGGGTAAATACTCGGCAGGCGTAGTGAATGTTGTTTATCTTTACAATTCCTCACAGCCTGTTACTACAGCACCTCCCGTAACAACTGCGCCTCCTGTAACAACAGTTCCACCCGTAACAACTGCACCGCCTGCAACCTCACAGCCGGCTACAACAGCTCCGCCTTCGGGAAAGATTCTGATAGGTGACTCTAATGACGACGGTGTTATTACAATAACAGACGCATCAACAATACAGAAATATTTAGCAAATTTAGTTGCGTTCATCGACAGACAGGTTGTTGCGAGTGATTGCGACGGAGACGGTATAGTGGGCATTAAGGACGCTACTCTTATTCAGATGTACTGCGCAGAGTACGGCAACACAGGTAATATAGGCAAGTACGTAGGCGGAACAGACGAAACAACTGCACCTGTTACTACTGCACCCGTTACAACTGCGCCCGTAACCACTCAGCCGACAACTGCACCTCCCACTACTCAGCCCACAACGGCACCACCGACGACTGCACCTGTTCCCGATACCTATACGGTTAAATTCTCGAACTCACAGCGTTGGAGCGGCACAATCTACTGCTATTACTGGACGGACGGTGAAGTTGCACCTGTTGCATGGCCGGGAACAAAAATGACGTTTGTTGAGAATAACGATTACGGCGAGGCTATTTATTCGGTCGAAGTACCGTCTGACACTGATTATCTTATCTTCAACAATAATGACAGCCAGACGGTTGACATTCCGTTTGACGGCTCTGAGCTGAATTTCTATGCAAAAGCAGAAATTGATGAAAGCTGGCACCACCTCTACGATACATGGTAACAGACAAAAATCCTACAATAACAAAGCGGACTGCTTCGGCAGTCCGCTTTGACGTATTTTGGGGTTATCATTAAACGATAATTTAGCGGTGAGTTGACTCGCAAAAAAATTAAAAATTTCGGTCAAGCCTTT
>DXYG01000052.1 GCA_019415925.1 Clostridiales bacterium | reverse complement strand
CAAAACCCCTCAGTCCCCTTATTAAGGGGCAGAAACCCCTGTGTCGTTCCTAACTGACATTCAGCTAACCTCTAATAGGAATGACACAGGGGTCATTCCCTACATTATTGTAAAACGCACCGCTAAATTATAGTTTATATCAAGTTAAAATTCGGGCAACCGTTATATCCGAACAATCCGACTTATATATTCGAAATGCGTGTCGAGGCACTCGACCAAAATGAAAACGCCAAACCCTTACGGAAGGTTTGGCGTTTTCTGTTCTTTAAAAAATGAGGGGTACAAGTACGAACCTCTACGTCGGTTCGTATTGAGGAGGGTAGAACAATTATACTCTGACGGTTGCGGTTCCGTCTTTTGAGTACGCTTATATTAAACAATATTAATTTGAAAACTGTGTGAAATTAAATTGAATTTGCTTTGAAAACTATATGTATTTCGCAAGAATTTTTGTCGATTTTATGTACAAAAGATTATTTTATGTCATATTTTAAAAAATCTTCAAAAAAGTAAAACAAATGTTTGATTTTTCTGTTTGCATATGTTATACTTTAATCGGAAAGGTGCGTGATTTTATGAAACCCTTAAGCAAAAGCCAGCAGAAAATTCTGGACTATCTCAAGGAATGCTCTGTTGAGGGCAGAGTTCCCTCTGTGCGTGAAATATGCAATAAAACAGGGCTTAGCTCAACTTCAACGGTTCATCATCACCTTACGGCACTTGAAGAAAAGGGCTTAATCTCCCGTGAACACGGCGTTAACAGATGCATAAAAATCAGCGGTGAGGAAAAGTCGGCAGGCGTTCCTGTACTCGGACGAGTTGCCGCAGGCTACCCGATTCTTGCCGTTGAGGACATTGAGTGCTACGTGCCCGTTCCCGAAAGCCTCAAGCGTGGCAGAGAGCTTTTTGCCCTGCGTGTTCAGGGCGAAAGTATGATAAACGCAGGTATTCTTGACAACGATATTGTCATAGTCCACCGCACCCCCGTTGCCGAAAACGGCGAGATTGTTGTCGCGCTTGTCGGTGATGAAGCAACCGTAAAAAGATTTTACAAGGAAAACGGTCATTTTCGCCTACAACCCGAAAACGACAACTTTGAACCGATTATAGTTGACGAGGTCGTACTGCTCGGTAAGGTAATCTCCCTTGTAAGGTATATGGAGTAAACATAATTATTCAATACACAAATAAAGGCAAGCTCTGCAATTTGAGCTTGCCTGATTTTTTGCAATTATTCAGCGTTCAGATATGCGTTCAGGCGTGTCTGAATGGCAGTTCCCTACATTTAATTAATATATAAAATCAGAGAGAAGTTACCCGTTAATTCCGAATTACGCATTCCGAATTCCAAATAAAAAATCACTTGTCCTCTGCGAGCGTAACCTCAACTTCTCCTGTTGAGTCATCCGACATTCTGTAATACTTAATTACAATTTTATCGCCCGGCTTGTGCTTTTCAAGTATCTCATAAATATCGCTGAACGATTCAATCGTGTCATCGTCAATTCCCGTAATAATATCGTCGGTTTTAAGCTCCGTACCGTCGCACGGACCGCCCTTTGAAATCTCGTCAACGAGTATTCCCATAGGAATACCGTAAGCCGAAGCGGCAGTTGAAGAAATGTTGCTTCCCGTAATTCCTATCTTGACTCTGCCCTCGACATAGCCCTTTTTCATAAGCGTATCGATTATATCCTTTGCAGTTGCAGACGGAATCGCAAAGCCCATTCCCTCGTACTTTTCGGAAACAATCTTTGACGTTGCAATGCCGATAACCTGACCGTAGAGATTTACAATCGGTCCGCCTGAGTTTCCGGGATTGATTGCGGCGTCGGTCTGAATATATTTTACAAGGCTTGTAGCCGACAGCTTTCTGTCAACTGCCGAAACAATGCCCTTTGTAATTGAGTTCTGATAATCAAGTCCGCCGGGGTTGCCTACAGCAATAATATCCTCGCCAAGCTCAATCTTCTCTGAGTCGCCGAAGGCTGCGGCTTTAAGGTCTTTTGCGTCGTCCATTTTGAGCACAGCAATATCCGTTCTTGAGTCGTAGCCTACAACGCCTGCATTGTAGGTCTTGCCGTCTGAGGTAACAACCTGCAAAAGATATGCAGTCTTGCTGTTGCCGATAACGTGGGCGTTTGTAACAACATAGCCGTCGGAAGTGATGATAATTCCGCTTCCCTGCGTTGCAGATTCTTCAACGGTAGTAATCTCATCTGTATATCCGACAATTCCGACTACTGAATCCGACACCTTGCTGAACGCATATTCTGCTGTATAGTCTTTGTTTGTGTCAGCGTCCTTTGGCTTGCTTTCAAGCGCAAGTCCCTTGAAATTCTCGTCAACCTTGTCGCTGTAGTCCGACTCCTTGTGCTCGGAAACAGGAGCAGTTGTCGGCTCTGTACTCGGGATATTATAGCCGTAATTCGGCATTGTAAAGTCAAAGCTGTTAATATTGTTATTGTTGTTATTATTGTTGTTATTTGATGACATATAAACGAAAAGTCCCGCAAGGCTTCCGAAAAGCAGAACACAAAGCACAACAATAATCACAATAAGTCCCGTATTTGCCTTCTTTTTAGGAGGCTTAGGCGGTATAGGCGGATAAGGCGCATAAGTATTGTACTGAGGCGGCACATTCTGATTATTCTGAAAATTCGGATTGTACTGATTTTTCAGATTCGGGTTATACTGAGCCTGAGGATTGTATCCGCCGTAATTTGCACTCTGAGCACCGTAATTATTCTGAACAGGCATTCCGTTCTGAGAGTAGTTCACACTGCCCGAATAATGCGGATGTGAATAATCGTTGTTCCAACCGTTTCCGTAATCAGGTCTTTGCGGTATGAAATCGGGATTCTGCTGATATGCTCCCTGCGGTACATTATGTGTTTCGGGAGTATTCTGCACAGGAGCAGTCTGATTTTCGGCAACGAAAGGCTCTGCTCCGTAATTCATATTATTAACCTGTTCCGGTACAGGATTTGTATTCTGCACAGGCTGTTCATTCGGAATTTTAGCCGCAGTCGGCTCGGACTGATTAACGCTCTCTCCCTCGCTTGCAGAAAAATTCTGCGGATTTGCAGGAGCGTCACTGCTTTTATCGGTAAAAGGCTTCTGCGGAGCAGAGCCGTAAAAACCGTTTTCAAAGTTATTGTTATTGTCCATATTGTTATCTCCTATTCGGTATTTAAAGTTTATAAATGTAGCGGCGAACTGTGTTCGCCATAATGTATAAATTGTTTCACATTTTATACATTGGGACGTCTGGGAAACCGTCCCCTACGGAAAGGTTTGTTTTCCTTTATAACTACAATTTAATCGGTATAGTTTGATTGCCACTGCGGACACGGCACGCCGTGTCCCTACGACTGATAACAAACGTTTCCTATATAGCCGTAAGGGACGGCTTTTCTGCGAAAATGGCAACCCTTTTGTCGCTTTGCGACATTTCCCCTAATAGGGGAATCACCTTGACGTCCCGAAACGTCACCTAAATATCAACTTAAAATTCGGGCTGCAATTTTCTCCAGACAAACTGACTTTTCCGCTCGATTTGCCCGCCGAGGCACTCGGCTAAATTATAGTTTAATTATACATCTTAAAATTTTTAAAATCAACAAAGTTATGAAACAAGTGTGTGAGTAAATTATGAAAATTTCGTGATAATTCATCAAAATGCGCTGATAAGCAAGGCAAATTGATAAATTGTTAAAAAATTATCAAAAACTTTCCGCAAAAGGCTTTATATTTAAAAAAATATATTGTATAATAAAATTAACTCAACAGGGAAAGACGTTTTTCTGCTGAAATTTTTTACAAAAGGAAGATTAAAATGCCATTAGTAAATGCTAAAGAAATGCTTACAAAAGCAAAGGCAGGCCACTATGCAGTAGGTCAGTTCAACATCAACAACCTTGAATGGACAAAGTCAATTCTTTTAACAGCACAGGAGCTTAACTCTCCCGTAATTCTCGGTGTTTCCGAGGGCGCAGGAAAATATATGTGCGGCTACAAGACAGTAGTTGGAATGGTTAACGGTATGCTCGAGGAGCTTAACATCACAGTTCCCGTTGCACTTCACCTTGACCACGGCTCATACGAAGGCGCAAAGGCTTGTATCGAAGCAGGCTTCAGCTCAGTAATGTTCGACGGCTCACACTATCCGATTGAGGAGAACATTGAAAAGACAAAGGAACTCGTTGCAACCTGCGAAAAGCTCGGTCTTTCAATTGAGGCTGAGGTTGGCTCAATCGGCGGCGAGGAAGACGGCGTTATCGGCGCAGGCGAATGTGCAGACCCGCAGGAGTGCAAGCAGATTGCAGACCTCGGCGTTACAATGCTCGCAGCAGGTATCGGCAACATTCACGGCAAATATCCCGAAAACTGGCAGGGCTTAAGCTTTGAAACACTCGACGCTATCCAGCAGCTCACAGGCGAAATGCCCCTCGTACTTCACGGCGGCACAGGCATTCCTGCCGATATGATTAAGAAGGCAATCTCACTCGGCGTTTCAAAGATTAACGTAAATACAGAGTGCCAGCTCGCATTCGCAGCAGCAACAAGAGAATACATTGAGGCAGGCAAGGACCTTCAGGGCAAGGGCTTTGACCCCAGAAAGCTCCTCGCTCCCGGTGCAGAGGCTATCAAGGCTACTGTTAAGGAGAAAATGGAACTCTTCGGCTCGGTTGGCAAGGCATAATTTGCACAACAGAATGTAAATAAAAGATTTAAGGTCGGGTTAACCGCAAAACGGTTGCCCGACCTTTTTTATTAAATTAATTTACAATTGACAAAAAACAATTAACTGATATAATTAAGATGTAAAGGAATGGCGGCGGCTGTTTCAGCACCCCACGAAAAGGGGTGTATATGTCATTATGACCGAATATATTGTGTGTTTACTTACATTTGCTATTGTTTTGGTAGCGTTTATTGAAGTTATAAAGAACATAAAGAAATAACCGCCCTGTAGTAGCGATACAGGAACGGTTATTATTTAATAATTAAAACTTGATTGCGAAACAGCTTATGCCGTTCCTTTCACTATTATATTATCACAACAAAAGCATTATGTCAATAACAATAAACTAATTCGAGAAAGTAGGTCGGGTTAACCGCAAAACGGTTGCCCGACCTTTTAATTAAATCCTATTTACCATAAGCGAGGTGTCAAAATGATTTGTGTTCAACACAGCTGTAGCGAATGCAAGCACATACGACCAAATATTGACGGCTGGAGATGTGCGTGCGACGCTTTTCCGAATGGAATTCCGGATAAATATTTATTTGATATTGATGTTACGAAATTAGACGAATGTGCAAACGGAATAAAATACGAAATAAATCAACCGAAACACCAAAGCGATAAATTAACATCAATCAAATGATACTTATACAACACACGATTCAGCGTGTGTCATTGTTGTCAATTTCACAGAAAGCCAAAACGGCAGAGACCCCCTGCAAGCTCCAACCTTGCAGGGGGGTCGTTTGTTACCGTGAGTTATTCACTTCGTTTTGCCTGAGCCTATTATAACATATGCCAAAGGATAATTCAAGTATACTCAAAAAATTATTTTTACAATATCAATAATTCCGAATTAAACTCAGTCCGTATCAAGCTTTAATACCGCCATAAACGCCTCCTGCGGAACCTCTACCGAGCCGAGCTGGCGCATACGCTTTTTGCCCTCCTTCTGCTTTTCAAGAAGTTTCTTCTTTCGGCTGATGTCGCCGCCGTAGCACTTTGCAAGCACGTCCTTGCGCATAGCCTTAACGGTTTCTCTCGCTATGATTTTGCCGCCTATGCAAGCCTGAATCGGCACCTCAAAAAGCTGTCTGGGGATTTTCTCCTTGAGCTTTTCAGCCATTTTTCTCGCTCTGCCATATGCCTTGTCCTTGTGAATGATGAACGAAAGTGCGTCCACAACCTCGCCGTTTAGCATAATATCGAGCTTTACAAGCTCGCTGGGAACATACTCCTTCATCTCGTAGTCAAACGAAGCATAGCCCCTTGTGCGTGATTTGAGCGTGTCGAAAAAGTCGTAGATAATCTCGGCAAGCGGAAGAATATAGTGCAAATCCACTCTGTCGGCATCAATGTACTGCATATCGACAAACGTGCCTCGCCTGTCCTGACAAAGCTCCATAATGTTGCCGACATACTCCTTGGGCGTATATATATGAGCGTCTGCAACAGGCTCCTCCGCCGTCTGAATGAGAGAGGGGTCGGGATAATTTGTGGGGTTGTCAATCATCTCAACAGTGCCATCCGTGCGTGTGATTCTGTAAATAACGCTCGGAGCAGTGGTAATCAAATCGAGCTGATATTCACGCTCAAGACGTTCCTGAATAATCTCCATATGCAGAAGTCCGAGGAATCCGCAACGGAAACCAAATCCGAGCGCAACCGAGGTTTCAGGCTCGAACGAAAGCGCCGCATCATTGAGCTGTAATTTTTCAAGAGCGTCCTTTAAGTCGCCGTATTTTGCACCGTCAACGGGATAAATTCCGCAGAACACCATAGGCTGAGCCTCACGGTAACCGGGCAAAGGCTCTTCGGCAGGGTTTGACGTAAGCGTTACTGTGTCGCCCACTTTTGCATCAGCCAGCGTTTTGATTGAGCCTGCAATATAGCCAACCTCGCCTGCGTAAAGTCCGTCGGTCTTTTCCATCTGCGTTGCGTGCATAAGTCCGCACTCAACAACGTTGAATTTACTGCCCGTAGCCATAAGCTTGAACTCGTCACCGGGGTGAATCTGTCCCTCTTTGAGCCTGACATATATGATAACTCCCTTGTAGCTGTCGTAGTAGCTGTCAAAAATCAGCGCACGAAGCGGAGCGTTTATATCGCCCGTCGGAGCAGGAATGTCCGAAACAACCTTTTCGAGAACTGCGTGAATGTTGATTCCTGCCTTTGCCGAAATTTTCGGAGCGTCCTCGGCATGGATACCGATAACGTCCTCAATCTCCTGAATAACCCTGTCGGGGTCTGCGCTGGGCAAGTCAATCTTGTTGACAACAGGGACGATTTCAAGTCCGCTGTCAACGGCAAGATATGTGTTTGCAAGCGTCTGCGCCTCAATTCCCTGCGATGCGTCAACAACGAGAATTGCGCCCTCGCAGGCGGCAAGCGAACGTGACACCTCGTAGTTAAAGTCAACGTGACCGGGGGTGTCGATAAGGTTAAAGAGGTAGTCCTCGCCGTCGTCAGCCTTGTAGATTACGCTGACGGCACGAGCCTTGATTGTAATTCCTCTCTCACGCTCAAGCTCCATATCGTCAAGGAGCTGCGACTCCATATCACGAGCCGAAACGGAGTTTGTCTGCTCTAAAATTCTGTCGGCAAGCGTACTTTTGCCGTGGTCTATGTGAGCAATTATGCTGAAATTTCTGATTTTATCCTGCGGAAAAGACAATGTAAATCACCTTTTTCTGTTTATTTTAATAAGATATAATACTATCACATTTGGTGAACTAAACTATAATTTGTCGAGTGCCTCGACGGGCAAAATTAATGATTGTAGCGGCGAACTGTGTTCGCCATAGGGAACCCCTTTAGTGGGTTCCCTACAGCAAAACAGTCCACCGGACTGTTTTGCCTACCCTCCTGCATTTTGCAATGCAATCTTTTTGTGGGCTCTGCCCACACCCGCAAGCCTTTAAAAAGGCTTGACCGAAATTTTTAATTTTTTTTGCGAGTAAACTCACAGCTAAATTATAGTTTAGCTATCTAAATAAATATATTATACCATATCCAAAAGCCGCCGACAAGACATAGTTTTGAATATTCAGGTATTCGCACTGTCCGTTTTATGACACACCCTTTTTTCTATAATATATATTGTAAGGTATATGAAAACAGAAAACGGAGGAAGGTATTATGCTTAATTTATGTGTATTTATTTTTGTAATCTATGCGGTGAGCTACTCCGCAAAGGTGATTTTGTTCGGGCTGTCAGGCAAAAAACACAGGAAAGCCTGTTGCTCTGCAAAACGTGCAACGGCTGTAACGAATATAAAACCGCAACGGTGCAAACGCAGAAAGCCGAACGCAGTACAAATCAGGCAGACAAAATCAGGACGTATGGGAAATCTCCCGTACGTCCTGTTTTAATTTCAGTTTTGTATTGACATTATTATAATGTTGGTGTATTATAAATATAGTAACGGAACAGTTTTGGCTGTTCTGCTTATAGTTGGTTATATTTTTACAACCGCCTTGTATTGCAGTACAGGGCGGTTATTTTTTTATGTATTTTATAACTTCAAGGATAACTACCAGCAAAATAATCAGTAACACCGTTTCCGTCATACATATCACCCCCTTATTTGGGGTGCAGAAAAACCGCCGCCGTTCCGTTACTACGAATATTATTATATCAGGTATGCATTATTTGCCAATTATAATCGCAAAATACACAAAAGGTCGGGTAGCCGTATCAACGGTAACCCGACCTTATTTACTTATTAAATGTTCAATATAGATGTTGCTATTCCAAAGTAAATCAACAGCGAAAGCGAGTCGCAGACTGTTGAAATCAGCGGATTTGCCATTACGGCAGGGTCAAAGCCGATTTTGCTTGCCAGCAAAGGCAGGCTTGAGCCTACAATCTTTGACATCATAATCGTTCCCAAGAGCGTGAGCGAAACGACAAGCGCAATCATAAACGCATTCGGGTTGCCGTTCAAATCAAAAATCATCAGCTTTATGAAGTTAGCCGCCGCAAGCGTTGCGCCGCAGAGGATTGAAACCCTCAGCTCCTTCCACAAAACCTTGAACATACTTTTGAACTCGATTTCACCGAGCGAAAGCGCACGGATAACCGACACAGACGCCTGAGAGCCTGCGTTACCGCCCGAGCCGGTAATCATCGGGATAAACGACGAAAGCACAATTACGCTTGCAAGAGCGCCCTCGAACGAGGAAATAATCGCACTTGTGAACGTAGCCGAAAGCATAAGCACAAGCAACCAAGGGATACGCTTGCGGTAAATTCCCCACACGCTTGTTTTCATATACGGCTTGTCCGACGGCAGAACGGCTGCCATCTTTTCAATATCCTCGGTAGCCTCTTCCTGAATAACGTCGATAGCGTCGTCGATTGTTACAATACCGACAAGCCTGTTTTCGTTATCGACAACGGGCAGCGCAAGGAAATTGTAGTTTGAAAACATCTGAGCAACCTGCTCCTGGTCGTCGAGGGTATTAACCGAAATGACGTTTTCCTCCATCAAATCATTCACAAGGTCGTCATCATCAGCCAACAGCAAATCCTTGACGGTTGAAATACCGATTAGCTTGTTGTTGTTATCGGTCACATAGCAGGTGTAAATTGTTTCTTTGTCAACGCCCGTTCTTCTGATTCTCTTGATTGCCATTTCCGCAGTCATATCGGGACGGAGAACAATAAACTCCGTCGTCATAATCGAGCCTGCGCTGTCCTCGGGATATTTTAAAAGCTCGTTAATCTGCTTTCTCATATCCTTGTCAGCCTGTCGCAGAATACGCTTGACTACGTTTGCAGGCATTTCCTCGATAAGGTCAACTGCGTCATCGACAAACAGCTCGTCTACAACCTCTTTAAGCTCGCTGTCGCTCAGTCCGTGAATAAGGAACTCCTGCGTTTCGTCGTCCATTTCAACAAAGGTTTCTGCGGCAAGCTCCTTTGGCAGAATGCGAAAAAGAATAGGCGTTTTTTCATCCTGCAACTCCTCAAAAATCGCAGCAATATCGTACGGTTTCATCGTAGTGAGGATGTCTCGCAGGGTATTGAACTTTCTCTCTTCAAGCAACACCCTTATGGTTTCCGTAAGAGTTACGTTAACCTGTTCCATCATCTTTCCTCCTTTTTAATTCAAGTGGAGTAAAGACGTGTGTTCCAAGGGCAGACTACGCCTTAAAAAAGGCGCAAAAAATCACGAAAACAAAATGAACGCACAAGCGCACATTTTATTTCTACTTCGCCCGGGTACAGCGCCTTTATTACCATCTGCGTCCATTAAGTTTTCACCTCTTAATCTTATTATTCGGGCACGAGCCCGTACATATTTATTTTAGTCCAAAATCAAGGCGTTGTCAACACATTTTCGGGCGATGCGGTGTTGCAGATAATCAGTGCGTTTATGCAGTATGTACATCAGTAAAAATCTTCATTTATGCAGGATTATTTTCCCTGAAACGCTTTAGTGCGTCATAAATTTTATGATACACAACCTGACTCGGACAGCGTTTGTAATCTGCAAAAATCTCTATTCCGTTATGAAAAAAATGCTCACAAATTGCCGCCGCACACCCTGCACTGCGGCTCTGACCATACTCGCACTGACAGATTATGTCCATACCGCTGTTAAAGGCACTGTAGACAAATTCTGCGATTTCGTCAGCCTCGGGAAAATACAAATCATAAGTATACCCCTTATCCTTGATGGAATCCAAATCAAGGTCGTCAAGCTCGCTGTAAAAAACGCAGTCGCAAACACCGCTGTAATCGACGTGGGTATAATCAGCGTCAATCCGCTTTATTGCAGTGTCGCAAAAGCTGATAACGGCAGTATTTTTCGGAAATTTGCCCTCGGAAATGATTTGCTCAATATCATCTCTTGAATAGATAAATACATTCATCAGAACTGCTCCTGTCAGTCTTCTTGGTGATATACTCTTTCAATGCCTTCATCTGTTAATTTTACTATGTCATTATATATCAGCATATGCTTTTCATCATAGCATAGGGAACAGTGATAGTGCCCCGAAAACCAGAGCTTAAAGTCTGTTTTCTCGTCAACCTCGTCAAAAAACAGCGTCAAATCGGTTGTTCTGTAGATTTCGTCGTGATACAAATCCTCTTGTATATGCTCGGGCAGGGAGTGAGTAACGATTACATCCACTTTCCGATTTACAGACTCTAAATTTTTTCTGCCGATTTCGATTTCCTCTTTGCTCGGCAGTTCCTCTTTCCACAATGAATATCCGAGCTTGCGGTACTTTTTATCGTGGCTTTCTGCTCCGCCGAAAGCAAAAATACGCTTTCCGTCAATTTCAAATACACTGCCTCTGCAAAGATGAATAATATTTTCTGTGATTTTCTGCACCCTGCCGCCGTGCCAGTCCTCTGTCGGATACTCTCTGAGCATATCGTAATTTTCGTGATTACCGTCAATCCAGAGCGTTGTCCAAGGCTTTTCGTCAAGCCACTTCAGCCAATGCTTTTCTTCGTCAGAATTATCCCACAGCAATCCGAAATCGCCGCAGATTATCACATAATCTGAGCGTGTCAGCTCCTTCTGAACGGTAAAGCACTTTGAGGACAGTTTGTGTATATCATATTCACCGTGAAGGTCGCCTGTTATAAAAATCATAAAAATTCTTCCTTTTATAAATTTGCATTGTTCAGCAGTTTATCAGCCGTATTACGTATTTCCGAAATTTTATTTGTAATTTCTTCGTCAAACGAGGAACATTTCGAGAGAGGAACAGCTTTGTACAGCCAGCTATCACATATTTCGGGAAATCTCATCTCCTCCCAAATATAAAATTCTGCTATAAAAGGAACAAGCGGAGCATTGTTTCGATAGGTTGTGTTACGGTCTGAATTGAAGTATTCACGAATTTTCGTTTGTATTTCGGAATATTCTTTAAAATCCATATTGCTCCACTTAGAGGGCACTTTGTCCTTGCACACATTTTGCGTAAACCAAGAGAGTGTGTATGAGTCCAAGGGCATATGACAGTTGGCAAAATAACCGTTCTTTTCGTATTCTTCAGCATCGGCAAAGCAATAGAAGTTTTTGAATGACATATTAACTAATTTCTGAGCCTTGCCGTAATGCACCTTAACATTATCATCGCAAAGGTCTTTGAGTCTTACAAGTATATCATTACATATTCTTGAATGCCACTCATCAAAATCTTTCTCATTTCTTGCCGGATTGCCAAAGTATTCTAAAAATTCTCCTGCAAGCCACTCAAAAAGTTCATCTTTTTTTTCCGGTTTCTTTCCGATTCCCTTTAGATGACGTGGAGTCATATCTCTGTATGCAGGACCTGATATAATTTTTTTCAGGTCATCGAAATTTTTTAATGATTTGTCCTTGTAATCTACGTAAAAAATCTCAATTAATTCATTATGATTGCCTGTTCTCATATTATTTCCTCCGATATTTTAAATTTTTCATATTATAACATAAGGTATGTACAAAAAATCGAACATCGATACCGACGTTTAGCAAAACACCGACTTTTATAACGAACTAAAAAATCGGACATCGTAAACCGATGCCCGACTTTTCAAAATCAAAATATAGATTACTTGAGGTATGTGCCGTTTGTGCCGATCTGACCGTCGATTCCGGTGAATCCGGTTGCGCAGCATACATATACTCTCATATTTGCAGTACCGATTGACGGAACTGTGAGTGTGCCGTTTGTAACATTCTGAACGTCACCTGTTACGGCGTCAATGTACTTGCCGTTGGGGAGGTTCTTGAATGTTGCGCCGCCCGAAATTGTAACGCAAGCAAGGCTGTCAGTCTCAGAATCAGTATAGCGACGTACATATGCCATATTGCCGCTTACGTAGTTGCTGTCAACTGTATACTGACCTTTCTGTAAAGCCGGAACAGCCTGACGGATAAGGTTAAGCTGTCTTAGGTGAACTGACAGAGGTGCATTCAGAGTTTCTGCAACCTTACCGCTTGCGGTATATTCACCGTAATCGGTAGCAGTTACGCTACCCTCCATATAGTCGCCGAAGTAAGCACGGCCTGTTTTAGCAAGAGGAGCGTTAGGACCTACGTCAATAACATTACCCTTTGCAAATTCAACCTCTGTACCGTAGTAGATACAAGGAACGCCACGGAATGTAAACATTAGGTTCATATTTTCTGCCCAAGCCTGCGGTCCGCAACTGTAACGTGTTTTCTCCATATTATCAGGGCCGTAGTCGTGGGAGTCAACGTATGTTACAA
Source organism: Clostridiales bacterium (assembly GCA_019415925.1). GTDB lineage: Bacteria > Bacillota > Clostridia > Oscillospirales > Acutalibacteraceae > Ruminococcoides. The sequence goes on along the minus strand of DXYG01000052.1, from coordinate 4,913 downwards.
CATATGTTGAGTCGTTGTATAAGTCATCCTCACTTTTGGCTGCTGTGAAAGCGCTGTTAGCATCCTTAAACGCCCAGTGCATTGGGAAGTCGATTACGGAAGTACCGTTTGACTTGCTGTGGTCAGGAGTATGGTATGTAATGCCGTCTAGGTAAGCATTGTTACTCTTCTGATTAAAGTTTCTGTTGCTGTATGCATCGTAGTGACCTGTAGAAGTTGAAAGGTTAGTGCTCCAACTGTCAGTCCAGCTGCTTGCAGAAGCATATGGGCTGTCTAATTCTTTCCAAGTGTAGAAGAAGCAAGAGTCGGAAGAACCGCCCTCATTGTAAGCTCCGTGATATCTTGCACAAACCTCACCGAAAATCCAGAAGTTTTCAACATCCGAGAACTTAGGGAAGTAAGCCTGGTTCAATGTCCAACGGTTAATGTGCTTTTCTGTATCAAGACGGAAATAGTCAACACCCATATCAACATATTCTCTGAATGTGTCTGTCAAATACTTAGCGACAATTGGATTTTCCGTGTTAATATCTACACAGTCACCTGCCATTTGGCCTGTCTGCTCTGTTGACTGACCCCAACCAAGACTCTTTTCGTGGTGGTAGTAATTATTTGTATCGTTAGCGTCCTCTTTCATAACACTAAGTCTTGCTTGGTACTGATATCCGGGAAGCATAGTGTCATAGTCAGGAGCAATCTTTGTAAGTAAAGAATCAGGAACTTTCTGCAAACAGTCAACAGAGTCAAGTTTGCTGTAATCCTTTGTAAACATTGGAGCAAGGAAAGCCTCACCAAAGTTACTTGTATGGTTCCATACAACGTCCTGTACAATCTTCAGTCCCTTTTCGTGGGCTGCGTCGATTACGTCCTGGAATGTTGTATCGTCACTTTCGTAACGTGGGTCAACCTTTGCAAAGTCTAAAGCATGATAGCCGTGATAGTCATAGCCTGAGCAGTTTTCAACTACAGGGGTAATCCAAACAGCAGTAAAGCCAAGAGCCTTGATATAGTCAAGTTTTTCTATAAGTCCCTTAAAGTCGCCTCGCCAAGCAGGGTCGCTGTCGGGATTATTTGCCTGTGTGTCATCCCAGCAGTGAACGTTGTTGCCTGTGTCACCGTCATAGAAACGTGTCGTGATAATAAAGTAGATACTGTTCTCACGGAAATCTACACGCTCGGGAGAGTCAAGTTCGCCAGGGTTTGAGCTATACCATCTATTACCCTTGTACCAATATTCACCGGCAGATTTACGTGTAAGTTCCGGTGACTGCTCGCCGTTGACTACGAAAAGCATATTGATTTTAGTAACACTGTTGAAAGTGTAACTATACCAATTATTGCCCTCGCTTGTCATAGCCGGACCGGGATAGCTTGTTTCCTTATTCTGCGGAAGGCTGTTCCAATAATAGATTGTCGGAGTGCCGTCCTCACAATAGTAGTGCACCTTGATACCGTCAAATGCTGCTGAAACATCAGCGTTTTTATCTGCATTGGCAGCTGATACGGACACAATGCCAACAGCGCAGATGAGACAGATTGAGAGTACCAAAGCAAGCAATTTCTTAAATTTTGCCATAGTTTTTCCTCCTATCGACAGATATTTGTACAAATATATTATAAAATAACAGCAAATTTATATATTTCTTTAATAGAATTATACGCTTCGAGCACCTTCCAAAAATTAACACCCAAATTTAGACATAATAAACAAAAAAGCACGCTTTCTCCAAAACATTATAAAAATCAAGGAAAAAGCATGCAATATTATTGTGATATTTTATAGTTATCCCTTTTTGTAAGGTAAACGATAATTTAGCGGCGAAGCCGCCGCAGGCAAATCGGCAGGGTAGCCCCTGCGGGCAAATCGAGTGGAAAAGTCGGATATTAAGGTAAAAACGGTTGCCCGAATTATAAATTGATATATCGGTAACGTTTCGGGACGTCAAGGATGCCGTCCCCTACGGCTATAGAGGAAACGTTTATTTTATAACTGTAGCGAGCGACGCCCCCGTCGCTCACGGATAAACCCGCAAACGTTGTTTTAAGGAATTTGAGCGACGAGGGCGTCGCTCGCTACAATTTTACTCAAACGTTTCATTTACAGACGTAGGGACACGGCGTGCCCTACGAAACAGATGACGTTTAGTAGTATCTTGCGGCAGGGTAGCCCCTGCAGGCAAATCGAAAAAAGTCCGACTCCCGAGATACCGAGCTATAATTTATTGCCGACTTATATAACGGAATAAAAAATCGGACATCGTAAACCGATGCCCGACTTTTCAAAATAAAAATATAGATTACTTGAGGTATGTGCCGTTTGTGCCGATCTGACCGTCGATTCCGGTGAATCCGGTTGCGCAGCATACATATACTCTCATATTTGCAGTACCGATTGACGGAACTGTGAGTGTGCCGTTTGTAACATTCTGAACGTCACCTGTTACGGCGTCAATATACTTGCCGTTGGGGAGGTTCTTGAATGTTGCGCCGTCTGAAATTGCAACGCAAGCAAGGCTGTCTACGCCTTCATCTGAATTTGTGTAACGGCGGATGAATGCCATCTTGTCGCCTGAAACGTAGTTGCTGTCTGTTGTGTACTGACCCTTCTGGAGAGCAGGAACAGCTCTTCTGATACGGTTGAGCTGCTGGAGATGAACAGCAAGCGGTGCGTTGAGTGTACTTGCAACTGCGCCTGTTGCATTCTCATATGTACCGAAGTCTGTAGCAGTTACGTTGCCCTCGATGTTGTCACCGAAGTAAGCACGTCCTGTTGTTGAGAGAGGTGCGTTAGGACCAACGTCCATAGGAACGCCTGCCTGGAACTGAAGCTCACTGCCGTAGTAAAGACAAGGAATACCACGGAAAGTAAACATAAGGTCAAGGTTTTCTGCCCAAGCCTGTGTAGAGCCTGTGTAACGGCAGTCCATATCGGGGCCGTAGTCGTGTGAGTCAACATAAGTTACGTTCCATGTCGAATCGTTGTAATACGGATCCTCTTCAAGTGCACGGCGATAAGCATTGCCTGCGCTGCCGAAATTCCAGTGCATCGGGAAGTCAATAACGCCTGTACCGTTTGCCTTGCTGTAGTCGGGTGTGTGATATGTAATACCCTTAAGGTATACGTTATCCGAAGTAGGCTGCTGGTTTGTATTATTGTTAGTGTTATAGTGCTGAACAGTGATGTCAACATTTCCAATCGGGTCATCGCCTAATTTAAGGCTGCCTGTTTCAGCCCATGTATAGAACGGAGCTGAAATTGAAGCGTTGCCCTTGTTCCAGAATTCGCTTACACGTGTGCAAACCTCACCGAATACGTAGAAGTTATCGCCGCCTGTTTTAAGCCATGACGGGAAGTAGAATTGGTTAAGTGTAAGTCTTGAAACGTGCTTTTCGGTATCCATTCTGAAAGCGTCAACGCCCATATCAATGTAGCTGTTGTATACGCTGTTAAGATACTCAGCAACCTTGGGATTCTCTGTGTTGATATCAACGCAGTCGCCTGCAATCTGACCGGTCTGAACAGTCGGGCTTTCCCAGCTTAAATCCTTGTAATGGTGGAAATAGTTTTCAGCGTCGTGAGTGGCTGAAGAAAGCACCTTTGTGTCCTTCATAATGTTAAGTCTTGCCTGGTACTGATAACCGGGTTCAAGGCTGTCATAATCCGGGAATGTATTTGCAAGGTCAGAGTCGGGAATAATATGCATACTATCGATTGAAGCAAGATCCTGAACCGAGTCATATACCTTTTCAAACATAGGAGCAAGTGTTGCCTCGCCGAAGTTACCTGCGTGGTTAATTACGATATCCTGAACAATCTTCATACCCTTATCGTGTGCAGCGTAGATAAGGTCCTGATATGTTGCGCCTTCGCTCTCGTAACGGACGTCAACTGTTGAGAAGTCCATTGCGTGGTAGCCGTGATAGTCATAACCCGAAGCGTTTGTTACAACAGGAGTAATCCAGATTGCCGAGAAGCCGAGAGCCTTGATGTAGTCGAGCTTATCGATAAGTCCCTGGAAGTCACCACGCCAAGCGGGGTCGGAATCGGGGTTGTTAGCCGTTTTGTCGTCCCAGCAATGAACGTTGTTGCCTGTATCGCCGTCATAGAAACGTGTTGTGATTACAAAGTAGATTGACTCCTCACGCAAATCGGTTCTTGTCCAGTCGTCGGTCTGACCCGGCTCGTGGTCAAACCATCTGCCGTTTCTGTACCACCACTCACCTGAGTTTCTGGTAAGCTCCTTGGACTGTTCGCCGTTTGTAACAAAGAGCATATTGATTTTTGTTACATTGTTGAATGTGTATCCGTAGTAGTTGTTGCCCTCTTTGGTCATAGCTTTACCCGGATAATCGGTTGTAATGTTCTGCGGAAGGCTGTTCCAATAATAAATTGTAGGTGCGCCGTCCTCGCAGTAATAATGCACCTTGATGCTGCTTGACGCTGCTGTGTTGCTGTCGCCGTCAACTGTAGCTGCACTTGTTGACATAACTGCGACAGTGCATACAACACAAACTGCCAAAATCAAAGCAAGTATTTTTTTAAATCTTGCCATAGATTTTCCTCCTAATGACAGATAATTATACAATATATATTATAAATTAGTAATAAAAATATATATTTCTTTTTTAGAATTATATATTTTTATCACCTTCCAAAAATTTACACCTGTATTTAGATATAATGTACAAAAAAGCACGCTTTCTCCAAAATATTATAAAAATCAAGGAAAAAGCGTGCAATATTATTGTGATATTTTATAGTTATCCCTTTTAGTAAGGTAAACGATAATTTAGCGTTGGAATTATAGCAACGTTGACGTAGGGACACGGCGAGCCGTGTCCACACAAAAATTGCAACGCAATTTTTGTGAATGGGACGTCTGGGAAGCCGTCCCCTACGGAAAGGTTTGTTT
>DXYG01000051.1 GCA_019415925.1 Clostridiales bacterium | reverse complement strand
ATCAATCATTATTTGGAATATAATTGTGTGTATTTTAGGCAAATTATATGTTTTGTCGGTTTTTGTCAAACGGTTTGTAACCTGAAACCAACAAACAACTATTATTTATGGTTTTAGCCTGAATATATAAGCTATTGAAAAAATAAAAATATTTTGATATTCTAATAATATTTCCAATAAAATTTAAAATAAAGGCAGACGATAATAATGAGCGAATTCAAGACAAATGTAATGAGAATACTCGATAAAGAGGGCGTTGATTACACTGCCCACGAATATCCTCACGGCAAAGAAGCCGTTGACGGAGTGAGCGTTGCAAAGCTCTTGGGTCAGAATCCCGAATATGTTTTCAAAACGCTTGTAACAAAGGGTAATAAGGACTACTATGTTTTTGTAGTACCCGTAGCAGATGAGCTTGATTTGAAAAAGTGCGCCAAAAGCGTTGGTGAAAAGTCGGTTGAGATGATTCACGTCAAGGACATTACAAAGGTAACGGGTTACGTAAGAGGAGGCTGTTCTCCAATCGGAATGAAAAAGAAGTACAAAACGACATTCCACATTACGGCGCAGAATATTCCGCAGATTATCGTAAGCGCAGGAAAAATCGGCTATCAGATTGACTTAAAGCCTGTTGAGCTTATCCGCCTTACAGACGGACAGTGTGCTGATATAGTAAAAGGTAAATGATTATTTTATAACATTTCATCAATATCCGTAGGGGACGGCATTCCTGACGTCCCGAAACATAACAAATCATTATAACAAAAAGCGAACGGTTTTTGTGCCGTTCGCTTTTACTTTGATTATACGAATTTTACCGCAGTACCTTATGCAGGCACATCTTTTTTACTCGTCAATAGCTTCAAGCTCGCTTTCTTCAACCTTGCGGAGCTCCTTTTTGTTGAAAGCGTCATAAATTACGGGGATAATGTATAGCGTCATAAATGTTGCGTAAATCAGACCGCCTATGCATACGATTGCAAGCGGCTGCATCATCTCGGCACCCGTTCCGATTCCGAGAGCCATTACGGAAAGTCCGAGAATTGTGGTGAGAGCTGTAATCAGGATAGGACGCATTCTCGTTTTGCCTGCCTCAACAATCGCCTCAACACGCTCTTTTCCGTCACGGCGCAGTCTGTTGATGTAGTCAACAAGCACGATGCCGTTATTTACGATGATACCGCAAAGCATTATGAAACCGATAAGCGAAACAACGCTGACGTCAAAGCCTGTTATGAGCAGACCGAGGAAACCACCCGTGAATGCAAGAGGAATTGTAAACATAATGATAAACGGTGACTTCAGACTTTGGAACTGAGCAACCATAATAAGGTAGATAAGCACTACGCCGAGCAAAAGCATAAGCATAAGCTGTGACATTGCCTCCATTGTAGCCTTGTTACTGCCTGCAAATTCAATTGAACAGCCTTCGGGGAGCTTATAGTCGTTAAACAGCTTTTGTGCGTTGTTTGAAACGTCCGTCATTGTGTAGCCGTTTTTCAGCGTACCCGTAATTGAAAGATAACGCTTCTGGTCCTGACGTGTGATTACGTCTATTGTTTCCGACTTTGAAATATCGGCGATTGATGAAAGAGAGGTTGTCTTTTCGTTTTCCTCACTGTCTTTGTAGGTGATGTCAATGCTTCCGATTGTATCGGGAGAAACATTTTTGCTCTCGTCCTTGACGATTACAACGTCAATGTCGCTGCCGTTGCCGTTTGTAAGCTTTGTAGATGTCTTTTCGCTTGCAACAGCCGACGCTACCTGCTGGTATACCTGTGCAACGGTAAGTCCCTTTTCAGCGGCTTTTTCCTTGTTGACGCTTATTTTGATTTCGGGCGAGGTTGCGCCAACTCCGCTGTCGGTTTCATCAATTCCCTCAACGGTTTCAAGCTGTTTAGCCATATCCTCTGCGGTTTTCTTGAGCGTTTCAATATCGTCGCCGTAGAGAGTGATTTCGATTCCACCGTCACCTAAAAGCGTTGACATTGAACTTGTCGAAGAGCCGCCGCTAACGGTAATTTCACCCTTTACCTTTTCAAAGTCGGCATTTAATCTGTCGCAGATTTCTTCGCTTTTCTTCGTGTATTCGTCCTTTAGTACGCCGTAAGCAGTTACACTGCCCGTATCCGACGAAGAGCCGCCCATAGAAATTCCCATAAGACTTGAAGTACCGCCTGTTATTACGCCGACAGTTTCAAACTCGTCATAGCCGTTCAGTATCTTGTTTATCTGCTCGGCTGTGTCGATTGTTTCTTCAAGCGTTGCATTGTCGTCAAGCTTTGCGGAAACCTGAACCTCGGTACTGCTCATATTCGGCATAAAGCTGAAGCCCCTTGCAAGCGCACCGAACATACTTGCACAAAGTATTGCAACTACAACGATAATTGAGCATACCTTGTGGCGCAGTACAAAACGCAGAGATTTTTCGTAGCCTTTGATGATTCTGCTGTTATCGGGATTCTTCTGCGGTTTGATTTTGCGCAGCATTCTTTGTCCCATAGCAGGAACAACCGTCAGTGCGACAATAAGGCTGGCAAGCAGTGAGTAGGCAATTGTGAGCGCCATATCAACAAACAGCTGTCTTGTGATTCCCTCGACAAACACAATCGGCAGGAACACGCATATTGTTGTAAGCGTTGACGAGGCAATTGCACCTGCAACCTGCTTTGCACCGTTAAGCGACGCCTGAATCGGAGAGTAGCCCAGACCTCTTAATCGGTATATGTTTTCAATTACAACTACCGAGTTATCCACAAGCATTCCGACGCCGATTGCAAGTCCCGAAAGCGAAATCATATTCAGCGTTACTCCGCTGAAATACATAAGCACGATTGCAAAAACAACGCTTATCGGTATTGAGCAGGCTACTATTATTGTAGGCTTTATGTCACGCAGGAACAGGAAGAGGATTATTATTGCTAAAATTGCGCCCAGAAGCAGGTTTTGGAGTACGCTGTTAATAACAATTGAAATGTAATCTCCCTGACTGTAGAGGTTGGTGAAGTTAAGACCTTCGTTTTCTTCGCTCAGCTCTTTGAGCGTGGTGTTGATATTTTCGCAGACGGTAGAGGTTGCAATATCGCTCTGCTTTGAAAAGCTGAGCACAACGCCTGCGTTGCCGTTGATTTTAGCGTAGATTTCATCAGAATTATCTGCAAGGAAAACGTCTGCAACGTCGTCAAGAGTCACAACACCTATGCCGTCAATCTTTGTGTCGAAAAGCACGAGGCTTTTAAGCTCGTCTTCGTTGTCCACCTTGTCGCCGACACGCACCATATATTTGTTGTTTTCGTTGTCGGTTATGTAGCCTGCGGGCATTGAAAAGTTCTGCGCAGTGAGGATATTTGAAACGTTTTCAAGCGTGACGGTGTTGTTCATATCCGCCTTGTCTTTTGCCTTGTCCTTTTGCTCTTTTAAGGTGTCAATTGAGCTTTGAACCTCGGTTTTTGCTGATTCAAGCTGAGTTGCGGCACTCGAAACCTCGCTCTGCTTTGCAGTCAGCGTTGAAAGCGCAGACGACATTTTAAAGTCAGCGCTTGACTGCTGTTTTGAGATTGTAGCAAGTGCGCCGTCAACGGAAACCGACTTGTCGTCAAGTCCGACTATTGCGCTGTCAAGCTGAGCAATACCGTCGTTGATTACGGCGATTTTATCTGTAAGCTCTTTTAGAGTGGAATCAAGGCTTGAGGTATCTGTTCCAAGCTCTGCGAGCGTTTCGTTAATCTGTTCAAGCGAGGTGTCAACCGTTGAAAGAGCCGCATTTGTTGACTCAATCGCAAGCGCAAGTCCTTCTTTTCTGATATTATAGGGCTTTAACTGCTCGTCAATCTCTTCAAGCTGTTTTTCAAGCTGTTTATACTCCTCACTGTCCTTGTCAAGAGCAGCCATCTGCTTGACGATTGCAACGTAATTGTCGCTTATCTGATTAAGTGTATTGAGCGTGTCGGTAAGCTGTTGCTTTTGAGCGAGCAAATCCTCGTAAGAGGACTTGATTGACAAAAGAGCCTGATAAGCCGTTTCAAGCGTCTGTTTTGTCTGAGTAAGCGAGGATTTCCGGTCGAGCAGCTGCATTTTTGCAGACAAAAGCTGAGTTTTTCCGTTTTCGGCGTTCTTCTGAGCATCCTCAAGCTGAGATGCTACAGCCTCTTGCTGAGCATTAATCTGCTCAATAGATGAGTTGATTGTCTGACTTCCGCTTTCAGCTTTGCTGATATTTTCGTCAATTTCCTTTTTGGCACTGTCAAGCTTATCCTCTGCGTCTGCAAACCGGTCGTCAAGAGCGGCTGAAATCTTCTTGTTGAGCGCATCAATCTTTTTCTGCGAAATTACGATGTTTTCTTCCTCAACTACAATACCCTTGTCTGAAACAGAGGCAACGCCGTCGATTCCCTCAAGCTTGTTTATAAGCTCGTTGCTTACATAATCGGAAAGCTCGTTTCTGCCCTTGCCCTCATATTCAACAGCCGTCATAGCAACAGGCAGCATGCTCGGATTTGCCTTGATAAGGTAGGGAGTACCCACTCCGTCAGGCCAGTTGTCCGAGATTGTGTCAAGGCTTGAACGCAAATCAACGGTTGCGGTGTCCATATTCGTGCCGTCCTCAAACTCGATAATGAGCACCGAGTAGTTTTCGGCAGAATTAGAGGTTATCTCCTTAACGCCGTCAATGGTTGAAATTGACTGTTCAAGCGGTTTTGTTACGGTTGCTTCAACAGTTTCGGGCGTCTGACCGCCGTAGGCTGTCATAATCATCGCATAGGGAAAGTCCATATTCGGCAGTAAGTCGGGCGTCATTTTTGTAAACGACACAACGCCGAGTACGATGATGATTACAAAGCATACAAAAACTGTCATAGGTTTTTTGACGCTGAATTTTGATAGCATGCTTTTACTCCTGAAAATTTAATATGTTAATTTTTAACTGTAACTGCACCGCTTTTGATTATTTCAAGCTTGCGCAGATAATTTTTCCTGACTTTATCGCAGTCCATTCCCGCTACAAAAACGTCAAAGATAGCATTTTTTAGCACCTGAGTAAGAATCTGCGAAAGACACTGAACGTCCTCATCACTTTTATATTTAAGATTATCTCGGTTAAAACGATTTGAAAATTCACGGAAAGGGGCTAACCCCTCAAATCTGTTTATTAAGTATTCGGAAATCAAATCATCATTTGCACGGAGATTTTTCATAAGATTTTTCAGAATCATCTTCTGTTTTTTGTCCCTGCCAAAGTCTGCGATTATGTCAAACAGCTTTTCATACGTATAGAAAATATCGCCGTTTGAGTATTCAAGCGCCTTGCGTCCGCCCTTAACCGAAATGTCGGCAAAGGTTTTTACAAGCACCTCAACAAGGTCAACCTTATCGTCAAAATACTGATAAAAGCTTCCTCTTGAAATATTCGCCGCTTTGATAATACGGTTTATGCTGACTTTTTCCGTAGCCGAGCTTGAAAATTCATTCATAACAGCACTTATAATTCTTTGCCTTTTTTCTTCGGGAAGATTGTAAAATGTCTTTTTAATCATATTAAGGCACCTCCTGAATAATGTGACAACCTATCATATGTACATTTGTCATAATTATAATTCCAATGGAATATATTGTCAACATTTTCAGGATTTTGTATTGTGAAAGTTTTATGAATTTTTGGTGAGAAACTTGTGTAAAACAACAAAAGCAGGACGGATTAACCGTCCTGCAAGGAAAAACTATGATAATTTTTCAAAACCGGTGTTATTGCGTGAAACTGCCTCGGTAAGCGCAACAAACAGAATAAACAGCGGCGTTGTAATCGGCTGGGCAATGTTTACAACCGCCTGAACAGAGTAGCAGATAACTGCCGAAACGCACACAATTGACAGCGGATTTGAAAATGACTTCTTCACTGCTCTTGCAATTGTTCCTCCGACAACCGACAGATAGGCAATAAGTCCTGCTGCACCTATTGTGATAAGGTAGTTGAGATACTCGTTGTGAGCCGCATTTGTTGAGGTGTCGCCGAACTTCGAAAGCTCGGTAAAATACGGAGCAAAAGCATAGAAGAATGTGTCGGGGCCCGTACCGAAAAGCTTTTGGAAGAATGAAAAACCACCGAAAATTTTAAATGATTTTATCCACATAAAGCCTCGGTGAGTACCCCAGCGTTCGTCAAAGCGCAGGATTGAAGCAAAGCCGCCAAGCTCTGTTTCGGTGTCAAAACAACTGAAATAAACCACAGCCGATAAAACCGCAATAACGGTAGCGGCAAAAAGCGAGCCGAGCACAATCGGAACAGCCCTTGAAAGCGTAAGATTCGGCTTTTTCATATCAATTATGTAAAGCACACCCGTAATTACAGCAGCAATGCCGATTAGCACAAAGCTGATATCTGACTCGACAAAGAGCTTTTGAAACTCATCAATTTCCTTTGTTCTGCATCCGAAAGACTGCGTGAGAATTACGGTAAAAAACCGCAGAATCTTTGCCGAAGCGAGCATAACGGTAAGGCAGAGGAAATATCTTTTCAGCCTTGAAATTCTCCTTGAATACCAGACCAGCATAACAACAAGGAACACACCGATTCCGAGAATACCCGAGTCGCTGTCGGCGGTCATCAGTGCCATAAAGCCGAGAGCGGAAGAAACAAGATAAATTATCCTGAACATCGTCTTTTTTGTATGTACCGACATCGTAATTACAACAGGCAGCATTACGCAGATAAAGCTTGACATAAGGTTCTTGTTGCCGATTGTCGAGGTGAAGTCCTCAATTGTTTTGGCGTCAAGCTGAGCATACATACCGAGCGGGTCGATGTAGCAGAAGTTGAGTATCGACAGAAGATAAACAACAGCCGAGCCAGCCGCAAGAGCAACAAAAACGTACTCCATATAGTAGTAACAGCGTGTAATAATAAAGTAGATTCCCACGTAGAACGCAATTAGAACAAGACCGTTGTTTCTGCCGTTGAGCGAACCGAAAAGCGCATCGGTCGATTGATTTGAAAAAACAGTTGAAATTACGCAGACTACAAGCAGTACAAGCATTGCCCAATCGGTAAAAGATAATTTTGTTGGCAAGTCACCGTTGCTGACAGTCATTTCGGGAGAACTGTCATTTTTATTGCCGTAGTATGCAAAATAAATAAGCAAAGCCTCGGCAATAATCACAACACCCGACAATGCAAGGAAAAAGTAGTATTTGTCGTGGCGAATGTTAAAATATGCGTTGGACGCAAACAGCGGAAAAACGGTGAACATCAGAACAAGGTAGTAGTTCAGTACAGCGTGCCGTGTGGAGTATTTTTCCACAAGTCTTGGAGTTTCGGTTGTATTTTTGGTATTGCTCATTTTATTTGCCTTTCAGATAGTATTGTAATTCAGTATTATTTTAAGGTAAACCATAATTTGTCGAGTGCCTCGACGGGCAAAATTAATGATTGTAGCGGCGAACTGTGTTCGCCATATTTCATAAATTGCGTTGCAATTTATGAAACGGGACGTCAAGGATGCCGTCCCCTACGGCTAAAGAGGAAACGTTTGTATTCTATCCGTAGGGAACGACCCCTGTGTCGTTCCTAACTGACATTCAGCTAACCTCTAATAGGAATGACACAGGGGTCATTCCCTACATTATTGTAAAACGCACCGCTAAATTATCGTTTAACTTTTATAAATGATATTTATATAATTTTATACCGTACGTCCAATATTGTCAATAAAATATCGGCTCAAAGCAATAAACTCTGAGCCGAAAAATTATTTTGCATATTGATTGAATCTTGATAAGAACGCCTGTGTTCTCGGATTCTGCGGATTTCCGATAACCTGCTCGGGAGTGCCCTCCTCTGCGATTACGCCGTCAGCCATAAATATGATTTTGTCCGCTACGTCACGTGCAAATTCAATCTCGTGAGTAACGACAATCATCGTGCTGTCGGAGGACTTAAGTCCTCTTATTACGTTGAGCACCTCGCCCGTAAGCTCGGGGTCAAGCGCCGAGGTCGGCTCGTCAAAGCAGAGTACGTCGGGATTCAGCGCAAGCGCCCTTGCAATTGCAACACGCTGTTGCTGACCGCCGCTTAAATTGCAGGGGTAGGAGTCTTTCTTTTCGGAAAGTCCGACCTTTTCAAGCAATGAAAGCGCATTTTTTTCGATAAGCTCCTGCGCCTCTTTATAGGTCTTTGCACCCATAAATTCTCCGCTCTTTTTAATCTGCTCCTTTGCAAGCATCTTCGGAGCAAGGGTGATATTTTCAATCACCTTGTACTGCGGAAAAAGATTAAACGACTGAAAAACAAGTCCAAAATGGAGTCTGTTTTTTCTGATTTCAGCGTCACTTGCCTTTGCTTTGTTTGTGCAGTCAAGTAGAACGCTGTCGTTTACCGTAATCTTTCCGCTCTGCGGTGTTTCGAGAAAGTTAAGGCATCTTAAGAGCGTTGTCTTGCCCGAGCCCGAAGAACCGATAATCGCCAGAACCTCGCCCTTTTCAAGCGAGAAGCTGATGTCCTTTAAAACCTGAGTTTTGCCAAAGCTCTTCTGTATGTTTTCAACCTTTAACAGCGACATATCCGTTCCTCCTTAACCCTTGTAGTAATCGAGCTTTTTCTCAATAAACGAGAAGAGAAGCGTCAGTATTCCGCAGAAAGCAAGGAAGAATACAGCCGAGTAGAACAGCGGCCAGATAAGACCTTCCATTGAAAAATCCTTTGCGTTCATCAGTATTTCGGGGATTGCAATTACGCTTGCAAGCGAGGTGTCCTTAACGAGCGTGATAATCTCGTTGCCGATAGGAGCTGTTATTCTTTTAACAACCTGCATAAGCACAACCTTGAAGAAAATCTGAGATTTCTTCATTCCGAGCACCTGTCCTGCCTCGTACTGCCCCTTTGGAATTGCCTCAATTCCACCGCGGTAAATTTCCGAAAAATACGCCGCATAGTTGATTACAAATGCAATCAGAGCCGCTTGCATTCTCGGAAAATTAAAGCTGCCGTTTGACACAAGCGGGGGAATGTAGAACACCACAAAAAGCTGGAGCATAAGCGGAGTTCCTCTGATAACCCATACAAACGCCTTTGTCAGCCACTTCAGCGGCTTGAACTTCGACATTGAGCCCATAGAAACTATAAGTCCGAGCGGAAGTGCAAGCAGAAGTGTAATTGCAAATATAAAGCAGTTCTCACCAAAGCCCTTGAAGAGCTGCTGAGTAACATTCAAAAATTCGTTCATTATCCCAAATCCGTTCTTAGCTTACTTTGCTTTTACAAGAAGAAGTTCCTCAAGATTGTACTTCTTTGCAATTTCCTCAAGCTTGCCGTCGTCTGCAACAGCCTGAACAGCGTCGTTGATTTTCTGTAATGTTTCAGCGTCGCCCTTGCGAACGGCAATACCGTACTGCTCTTTTGCAAAGTCCTTGCCCTCAACAACCTTTAGGTCAGCGTAGTCTGTACCGTCAGCGATTGTGCCGATTGACATTACATAGTCGATGATTGCAATGTCAGCTGTGCCCGACTTAACCTCGAGAAGTGCCTTTGCCTGTGAGTCAACAGAAACGTAGTTTGCTTCCTTGAAGAACTCGTCATCCTTTGCAACGTCCTCGCCTGCCGACTTCTTTTCTGCAACGACTGTTGCACCCTTAACAGCCTCTGCTGTTGTGAACTTGTCAGCGTTTTCAGCCTTTGTTACCATAACCTGCTTGTTTTCCATATAGGGAGTGGAAATACCCATATTTTCCTGTCTTTCATCTGTAATTGTAAGTCCGTTCCAAATGCAGTCAATAGTCTTTGCGTTAAGCTCAACTTCCTTTGAATCCCAGTCGATTTTCTGGAAGGTAGCCTTTACGCCGAGCTTTTCGCAAACGCTCTGGGCAAATTCTGTTTCAAAGCCTGTCAGCTCGCCGTTTTCGTCCTTGTAGTTCATCGGCTCAAAGTATGTAATGCCGATAACAAGGTCGCCCTTGTCTGTAATGTAGCTCCAGTCGCCTGTTGAGCTCTGTGAGCCTGAGTTGTCCTTTGATGCTTCAGAGCTTGATGTCTGTCCGCCGCAGCCTGTAAGAGCTGTAACAGCCATAAGTGCTGAAAGAATGAATGCAGTAAGTTTTTTCATTAAAATCTCCTCCAATAAAAAGAATAACCTTATTATAACATTATCACGTTAGCAAAGTAAAGTGTTTTTTGTTACAAAATAAATAATATTGCTGAAAAATATTGTAAAAAGTCCTTGATAAATTTCAATGCAATATGGTAAAATAGAAATAATATTTAGAATTGAAAAAACATAAATTTTATAAAAAAGAGGTATTTTTATGAAAAAACTACTTTCTGTATTGCTTGCATTGACAATGGTATGCTCGTTTGCGGCTTGTTCATCGTCAGAAAGCAGTCAGATAACCGACACAACTGCTTCGCAGTCAGAAACCTCTGCTGAATCTTCCGACACCGAGCAGGAGAAAGAAACGCTTGAATGGGTTGACTACGCTGAATACAACCTTGAAGAGGACGTTCCTGCAAAGAACGTGATTCTTATGATAGGCGACGGTATGGGCAAGAACATCATCAAAGCCTCCGAGGTTATAAAGGGCGACAAGCTTGTAATGAGCGGAATGAGGTACAGAACAGACGTTACTACATATTCTGAGTCGGTAACAAAAGGCTATAAAGAGTTTACCGACAGTGCCGCATCGGCAACTGCTATGAGTACGGGTGTTAAGACTCTCAACGGATGCATAGGAGTTGACCCCGACGGAAACAAGCTTGAAACAATCTGCGAATATGCACAATCGCTTGATATGGAAACGGGTCTTGTTGCAAGGCAGGTTGTAAGCCACGCAACACCTGCGGGAATGGTTGCTCACAACAGCTCAAGAGATAACTATCCCCAGATTCTCCGTGAAATGGTAAAATCGAACGTCAATGTAATGTTCGGCGGCGGCGCACAGTATTATACAAATCCCAAGGTTAAGCAGACTATTGAGGACAACAAATATAAATACATCACCAATGCTGACGAGCTTGACGCACTGAATTCGGACGACGACAAGGTGCTCGGAATGTTTGCATATGACAATATGGGCGCACCCGATATGGCTCCGTCACTTACGAGAATGACCTCTAAGGCTCTTGATATGCTTGATAACGACAAGGGATTTTTCCTTATGGTAGAGGGCAGTAATATTGATACCTACGAAAGTAAGTGCGATATGGAAACAACTCTCGGTCAGATGCAGGACTTTGACAAGGCAGTTGATTTTGTTCTTAAGTGGGCAGAGGAACACCCCGGAACTCTTGTAATTGTAACAGCCGACCACGAAACAGGCGGCGTAACGCTCCCGGACAATCCCACGCCAGAGGATATTAACGACGACTGTTTTACTTCCGATGGTGAGCATACAAACGCTAACGTATGGCTCTTTGCAAGCGGAGCACAGTCAAAGGCGCTTTGTGAAAAAGACGTTATCGACAACACCGATATTGCAAAATATATGCGCAAGGTGCTTGCAGACTCACATAAATAATTATATTGCTTTTTCGGGCGGCAGTACTATTCTGTTGCCCGAATTTTAATTTTTTATTAGAAACTGTTTGATTAAGATTTGTATGAAACAGTCTGATTTAAGATTTCGGAGTTGATTTTATGAGTAAAACTGGAATAATTTTTGATTTGGACGGAACATTGTGGAACACATCCGAAACAATAGTACCGATATGGAACGAGGTTTTGAAAAGTCACAGCGAAACCGACAAACAGCTCACCGTTGCGGAAATGAACGGCTATATGGGCAAAACGCTTGAACAGATTGCAAGGCTGATGATGCCAAAGCTTGATTTGGCAAAAGCTATGTCAATCGTGCACGAGTGCTGTGATGTTGAACAAGGCTATCTGCGAAAGGTTGGAGGAAAGCTGTACGATAAGCTTGACGAAACTTTAGAATTGTTAAAAGAAAAATACAGTCTTTATATCGTCAGCAATTGTCAGGACGGATATGTTCAGGCTTTTCTTGATTATCACGGCTTTAACGGCGTCTTTGACGATTTTGAAATGTCGGGAAGAACAAAGAGAACAAAGGGCGAAAATATCAGACTGATAATCGAGCGGAATAATCTTGACAAGGCTGTTTATGTCGGTGACACTCAGGGCGATTGTGATGCGGCTAAAGAAGCAGATGTTCCGTTTATTTTTGCAGAATACGGCTTTGGCAATGTTGATAATGTGAAATATTCCGTAAAAGAATTTTGCGAATTATCAAGTGTGGCTGAACAGGTATTTTAATTTAACAAACAGGGAGAATAAAATGAAACTCAATTTTATAGACAGCGGAAATGAATTTGACTTTGGAAGAACGTCGCAGGATTATGCTAAATACCGTGACATTTACCCGAAGAGTATGTATGACAAGCTGATTTCTTTCGGTGTTGGAAAAGAAAATCAGAAAATTCTTGACCTCGGCAGCGGAACTGCTGTTCTTCCGATTAACTTATACCATACGAGAGCGCATTTTACTGCTACCGATATTTCCGAAAATCAAATCGCATACGGCAGAAAAATTGCCGATGAAAAGGGCTTTAATAATATTGATTTCAGGGTTTGCTCCGCTGAAAATACAGGCTTTGAGGACAACAGCTTTGATGTTGTAACAGCGATGCAGTGCTTTCAGTATTTCAACGCCGAAAAAGCAAGTGATGAAATTTTCAGAATACTGAAACCGCAGGGGATTTTCTGCAAAATATTTATGGACTGGCTGCCGTTTGAAGATGAAGTAATTTCAGAAATGGAAAGAACCGTTCTGAAATACAACCCCGAATGGAGTGGCTGCGGATTTGAAAAATTCAGATATGAATATCCGAATTGGGCGGACAACAGATTCAATATTGATACGATTCATTCATACGACGTTACGCTGAATTTTACAAAGGAACAATGGCTTGGCAGGGTAAAAAGCTGTCGTGGAGTGGGTGCAAGTCTTTCAAGGCAAAAGCTGGAAGAGTTTGAAGAGGAATACAAGTCAATCCTTACAAATTATCCCGATGATATTCTTAATTTAAAGCATCAGATACATATTGAAATTTACCGCTCAATAAAACATAATAAGACAAAATCGGAATGATTGACGAAAAGAATTAATCAATCTGCTTCTCTGCAGTAAACAACCGGATTCGCTCGGTTATGGACAGAGTGGCTTAACGTAAAAAGTGACTGTGCAAAAAAACACAGCCACTTTTCTTTTGGAATAATATATAGTTTTAATTTCCGAATTGTTCCGAAACAAGATTGCATACATAATCTCTGTCGTACATTCTGTTAGCGGTTAAATAAATATCGGGCGTCAGACCATGGTCAATGTCCATTAAGCTTCCGTTTTTAACTGATACGAGCTGATTGTTTGAAGAAATCTGCATAAATGAACCTGTTGCGGTAGCAACATATCCTATAACGCAGGCACCGCCGCCGCTTTGCTGTCCCAAAGCAAGAACATTTGCATCATTGTATTTAATGTTGCAGGGGAAGAGGTTGCCGCAGGAGAATGATATATCCGATGTGATTAAGGCGATGTTTTTGCCGAGTGCTTTCATTGACTTATCGTTTTCATCAATTTTTCCGTCTAAATTCAGGTCGCATTCAACAACATTCTGATGAAGTGCATTTGTAATCGGATTGAGAAGGGATATGTTTGATGAACCTAATACGGCATAAATTGCATATGCACAGGCAATTGAGTTGCCGCCTGTATTGCACGAAAGGTCAATAACAACATTTTTTACATCGCTGTCCTCGTTTTTTAGTTTTTCAAGTGAATAGCTGAAAAGTTCAATTGTGTCGGAAAGGTCAGGTTCTTTATTTTCATTGTAATAATCATCTTTGGATTTTGCTATAAAGCCATCAAAGGTAATAAATACGGTATCTCCACGGCGTTCATAAGGCTCAACCTCGCCGAGAATAGAGCTTCGTATTGCTGTATTAGCAGCAAATCTTTTGTATCTGTCCATATAAGTTTTGCTGTTTGCAGTGGGTTCGTCCATTATGCTGTATTTCTCTCTGTCGAAATACGGGGAACTGCAAACATATGAGCTGTGAAAATCAGCAAAGCACGCAGTAGAAAGCTGTATATTTGCCTTATCTATTCTGTATACGTTTCCTGACAGATATTCCTTCTTTAAGCCCATTCTGTTTAGGTAACTGTCGAAATCCTTGATTTTATGAGTGTCTTTAAGACCGTAGCGCAAATCAAGATTAAGACAAAGCTCGTTGTAATTGAATTTTGTCATTTCTTCCGAAAGGGTTTCCTTAGGCTCAATTGAATAATACAGCTGAGTAAGCTCATTTGTTGTATCTAATATTATTCCTTGATTAAAAAAGAATAAATGTTCATCAATTGAAACTAACACATATTCTGTTTGCGAGATGAAAATATCATTAAATGTTGAGAGGGGGATAAAGAGCTTTCCTTTATCCTTAAGCATAGGTATTGAATAGTCCTCAAGACTGATTCTTATCGGATCCCCGTTGTAGTAGTGGTCGTATGGACTTCTCAAAAACATAACAGGTTCGTCGGCGGTTGATTTGCTTTCGTTGTTTTCAATCAAATCCATAGGCAGACCGTCTTTTTTGGTGATAAAAAGGTCATAATCGCTGAATTCTATGGATTTTTCGTAATAATTGAATTCAGCCGTCAGGTCATCACCGATTGTGCATATAACAATGTTTCCGTTGTCTGAAGCTTCAACATTAAAGTCAGATTTTTCAAGAAAATCTCTGAAAAAGCTTAAACCGTTATTTACTTCAATAAACGGAATGTCATTGTGTTTTGTGGAATAATAAACTTGCTGGTTTTCTTCCAAAATGCCTTCCATATCAGCAGGCATATTTAGCTTTGTTGTTTTTTCAACAATTATTCCGTCCTCGCCCTCGTCGATTGGCTGACCGATTGATAATTCAGTATCATATCCCGAAAGGTATTTCTGAATCAGCGTAACGGAATTGATATTGATTTCGGTGTTATCAACATTTGATACAACCTCTTGTCTTATGCTGAAGTCGGCACTTTCCGTAAGATATTTCTGGATTTCGGTTGCGTCGGTAACAGATACCGAGCCGTCAAGATTAGCATCCCCCAGAATCAGCGGAGTTTCCTCAGCCGCCGAAACAGTCAGACCGCTTATCGTTGAAGTTAATAATGCGGCAGATAAAGCAATCGCACATATTTTTTTGACTGATAGTTTTTTCATTGGAATTCCTCACTTTCCAAGTATTGGACCACATATATGATAACAAACCTTTTAACAAAAATCAATAGAAAATCAACAATAATTTAATATTATGTGTAAATTATTTGTAAATATAATATAGAAAAAACCACCCGATTTACGGGTGGTTACTATCAGTCAATTTCAACCATAATCTTTTCATCGCTGCGGATTGCCGCACTACGGGCAATTGTACGGATAGCCTTGGCAATTCTGCCCTGCTTGCCGATAATTCTGCCCATATCGCTCTCTGCAACGTGAATGTGATAAACGGTTGTGCCGTCCTCTGCCGGTGCGTCAGCTACAACGCTTACCGAATCGGGGTCGTCAACAAGACCTTTTGCGATTATAGCAAGTAATTCCTGCATAATATAAGTCCTTTCCTGCTTCGCAATTATTCAATTACGCCGTTCTTCTTAAGAAGTGCCTTTACTGTGTCTGTGGGCTGTGCGCCGTTAGCAATCCACTTCTTAACAGCCTCCTGATCAACCTTGAACTCGCTGGGGTTCTTGAGAATGTCGTATGTGCCGATTTCCTCAATGAAACGTCCGTTTCTGGGGTATCTGGAGTCTGCAACTACTACTCTGTAGAAAGGAGCCTTCTTTGAGCCCATTCTTCTGAGTCTGATTTTTACTGCCATGATTTTCACCTCTATAAAATTAATTTATACTAATTCCTGATAGAAAGTAGATTTATATTTGCGAGGATAATTTTTGCAAGACAAGGCGGAGGACGCCGCAAGGCTGACGCCTTGCAAGGACGACAACGCATTATTGCGGAAATTAGACCGCAAAGATTGTCTGCTTTTTATTAGGTATTAGTATTAGATATATATTCACCAAAAGTTTGGATGAATGACTTGTTCTGCCGATTGTTACTGCATCGGCGGCATTCCGCCCATCGGCATTCCGCCGAGTCCGGGAAGAAGATTTCTCTTTTTCTTCTTGCCGTTTTTGCCCTTGGACTTGAGCTGTTTCATCATCTTCTGCATCTGCTCAAGCTGTTTGATAAGGCGGTTGACTTCTTCAACCGACCTGCCCGAGCCTGCCGCAATTCTGCGTTTTCTTGACGGATTCAGCACTGACGGATTAGTTCTTTCTTCCTCGGTCATCGAGAGGATAATAGCCTGCACCCAGTCAATCTGTCTGTCGTCAATATCAACGTCCTCAAGCTGTTTGCCGAGTCCGGGGATTTTTGCAAGAATACCCTTAATCGGTCCCATTTTCTTGACCTGCTCAAACTGCTCGTTTAGGTCGTTGAAGTCGAACTTGCTGGACATCATCTTCTGAGCCATCTGCTCGGCTTTTTTCTGGTCAATTTTGCTCTGTGCGTCCTCGATAAGAGTGAGCACATCGCCCATTCCGAGAATACGGCTTGCCATACGGTCGGGGTGGAAAACCTCGATATCCTCAAGCTTTTCGCCTGTACCTGCAAATTTAATCGGCTTGCCTGTTACAGCCTTTACGGAAAGTGCCGCACCGCCTCTGGTGTCGCCGTCAAGCTTTGTAAGAATTACGCCCGAAATTTCGAGCAGCTCGTTAAAGCTCTTTGCAACGTTAACAGCGTCCTGACCTGTCATTGAGTCAATTACAAGCAGAATTTCGTCGGGATTAACCTCAGCCTTGACCTCCTTAAGCTCGTTCATAAGAGCCTCGTCAATGTGAAGTCGTCCGGCGGTATCGAGAATTACAACGTCGTTGCCGTAGTCCTTTGCCTGTCTTATTGCGGCTTTCGCAATCTTTACGGGATTTTCCGTTCCCATTTCAAATACGGGAACGCCTGCCTTACCACCGACAACCTTTAACTGCTCAATAGCGGCGGGACGGTAGATGTCGCAGGCAACAAGCAGCGGTCTGCGGTTCTGCGCCTTGAGCATTTTTGCAAGCTTAGCCGCATGGGTTGTTTTACCTGAACCCTGCAAGCCGCAGAGCATAATAACTGTCGGGGGCTTTGATGCAAACTCAATTTTTGCACCCTCGCCGCCCATAAGGCTTGTAAGCTCCTCGTCAACTATTTTAATTACCATCTGCGCAGGAGTAAGACTTTCCATAACGTCCTGACCTACCGCACGCTCGGTAACCTTGTTTGTGAAATCCTTGGCAACCTTGTAGTTTACGTCGGCTTCAAGCAGTGCGAGTCTTACCTCACGCATAGCCTCCTTAACGTCACTTTCGGAAAGCTTGCCCTTGTTTTTCAGTTTTTTGAATGCGTTGCTTAACTTGTCTGCAAGTCCTTCAAATGCCATAAAATTTCCTCTTATTCTTTAAGTGCGTCTGCTGTACTTTTAATTTTGTCGGCAAGCGCTTTGATGTTGTTGTCGTGTGAATTGTCAAAGACTTCCTGAGCGGTGGCTGAAATTTCTTCAAGCCCCTTTTCAAGCTCGCAGAATCTTTTGTAAAGGCCGAGCTTTTTTTCAAAATCAAAAAGCTGCTGTTCACAGCGCTTTATGCTGTCACGCACACCCTGCCTTGTGATTTTGGTCTGGTCGGCAATTTCGGCAAGCGACAAATCGTCGTTGTAGTAAAGGTCAATTGCCTGTCTGCCCGACGGCTTTAAAAGCTCGCCGTAAAAGTCAAACAGCAGTGAAACCTCAATGTTCTTTTCCATTTTTTCAGCTCCCTGCCGTATAAAAGCAAAGTTATGTGTAAAGTAAATTTCTTTACACCAACGAGATTATAATACATACAGCCTGTTTTGTCA